>DATBYI010000039.1:0-2113 GCA_036513815.1 Solirubrobacteraceae bacterium | reverse complement strand
GATCGGGAGGGCATGTCGGTGCTCGAGCGATACAACCTCGAGCGCCTGGTGCAGCCGGCCGCCGAGAACGTGGCGGAGCTCCCGTGAGCACGACCCGGCAAAACAAGGCCGGTGGCCGCGACGAGGCCGCGCGCGCCGCGGAGCTCCGCAGGGAGATCGACTACCACGCCTACCGCTACCACGTTCTCGATGACCCGGAGATCGGCGACGACCAGTACGACGCGCTCTACAACGAGCTGAAGGCCCTCGAGGAGGAGCATCCCGAGCTCGTCACCCCCGATTCGCCCACCCAACGCGTCGCGCCCGAGCCGGTCTCCGAGCTCGAGAAGGTGACTCACCCCCAGCCGATGCTGTCGCTGGCCAACGCGCACTCGGGCGAGGACCTGACGGCGTGGATCCAGCGCATGCGGAACTTCCTGGCCCGCGAGGGGATCACCGATCCGCAGTTCGAGTTCGTCGCCGAACCCAAGATCGACGGCCTGGCGATCTCGCTCATCTATCGCGACGGGAGGTTCGAGCGCGGCGCCACCCGCGGCAACGGGGAGGTCGGGGAGGACGTCACCCACAACCTGCGTACGATCCCCGCGATCCCGCTTCGGCTCGACGATCCGAACCCGCCAAAACTGCTCGAGGTCCGCGGCGAGGTCTACATGTCGCTGCCGGACTTCGCGGCGCTCAACGAGCGACGGGCACAGGCCGGTCTGTCCACCTTCATGAACCCCCGCAACTCGGCGGCCGGCACGATCCGCCAACTCGACCCCAAGCTCGCCGCCGACCGTCCCCTTTCGCTGTGGACCTACGGCGTCGGCGCCACCGACGGCATCACCTTCGACGCCCACTGGGACGCGCTGGAGTGGTTGCGTGAGCACCGCTTCCCCGTGCATCCCGACGTCAAGAAGCTCACGACCGAGGACGAGGTCATCGCCCAGTGCCGGGGCTGGGAGCAGCGCCGCGGCTCACTCGAGTTCGAGATCGACGGCGTCGTGGTCAAGGTCAACCAGGTCGAGCTCCAGCGGCGGCTCGGGTCGGTCGGGCGCGAGCCGAGATGGGCGATCGCCTGGAAGTTCCCACCGACCACCGCGGTGACGAAGCTCAACCAGATCATCTGGGCGCCGGGCAAGTTCGGCGACCTGCACCCCGCGGCGATGCTCGAGCCGGTGCGCGTGGGTGGCGTGACCGTGAAGATGGCCACGCTGCACAACGAGGAGGATCTCGCGCGCAAGGACATCCGCGAGGGCGAGGACGTGATCGTCCTGCGCGCCGGCGATGTGATCCCCCAGGTCCTCAGCCCCGCCCCGCACGTGGCCGAACGCAAAGATCGCCCGCCGCCGCCGAGCCCACCGCAGGAGTGCCCGATCTGCCACACCCCCACGGTCAAGCCCGCGGACTCGGTGTTCACGCGGTGCCCGAACCGCGACTGCCCCGGCCGGCGCTGGCAGCTGCTCAAGCACTTCGCCGGCGCGATGGACATCGACGGGCTGGGGGAGAAGCAGGTCGAGCTGTTCATGAACCTCGGCTGGGTCCGCACGGCGGCCGACTTCTACCGCCTCACGCCCGAGCAGATCGCCGAGCAGCCCGGGTTCGGGCAGGTCTCGGCCGACAAGCTCGTCAAGGCGATCGAGGCCTCGAAGCGCCAGCCGTTCGGGCGCGTCCTGTTTGGCCTCGGGATCGAGGAGGTCGGCTACGTGATCGGCCGCAACCTCGCGCAGCACTTCCGCACGATCGACGCGCTCCTGCAAGCCGGCCCGGCCGAGATCGAGGAGGCTCAGGGCGTCGGTCCCAAGATGGCGGCCAAGATCCACGAGCAGCTCCACGACGAGCAGATGCTTGAGCTCATCCGGGACCTGACCGACCAGGGTCTGACCCTCGAGGAGGAGGGTCCGCCACCCGGCGAGGGGCCGCTCGCGGGAAAGACGTTCGTGCTCACCGGCACCCTGCCCGAGCTGACGCGCGAGCAGGCCAGCGAGATGATCGTGGCCGCCGGCGGGCGCGTCACCGGGTCGGTGTCGCGCAAGACCGACTACGTCGTGGCCGGTGAGAGCGCCGGGTCGAAGCTGGCGCAGGCCGAGAAGCTCGGCGTCCCGGTGCTCGACGAGGCCGGCCTCCGCGAGCT
>DATBYI010000038.1:0-4161 GCA_036513815.1 Solirubrobacteraceae bacterium | reverse complement strand
CGCCACTCGATCGATGGGGTGGTTGCCCCCGTCTCGGTCTCGGCCAGCGCGGCGTCAAGCGCGCGCCGGCGCGCCGAGCCAGGGGCCAGCGCGTCCTCGAGGGTCTCGCCCTCGTAGACGAACTGCTCGCGCGTAAAAAGTTCCGCCCGCGCGATCGCGGCAGGTTCAGGAAAGGGGGTGGAATCACCCATACAGATACAAAGGTTGCGTTTCGAGATGCGAGCCGCGGAGGTACTGCGTGACGACTCAGGCGGGCTCGCCATGAGACCGTGCGCGGGAGGAATACCCTCAGAAGCGGATGCCCCCTCGCCGCACCCGGCTAGGAGGAATTGCAGGACCATTAAAGCAGGTTCGGCTTCGGCTGCTCGCCGGTCCGCGTGTCACCGCGCCCGGGAGGCGGCATTCCGGGCCACGTCTCCCGCAGCGCAGCCCCTAATCTGTGAGTAATGACGGGGACCGCCGTGTACGAGATACGCCGGGCTCGCACCAGGGAGGAGCTGGCCGCGGCGCTCGCGCTCCGTCATGAGGTCTTCTGCGTCGAACAGGGCGTGCCCGAGCGCGACGAGCTTGACGGCCGAGACCACGAAGGAATCCACCTGGTCGCCGTTCGCGAGGGCGAGCTGCTGGCCACGTGCCGGATCGTGCTCGTCGGGACGACCGCTCAGTTCAGCCGTCTCGCGGTGAAGCAGTCGGCCCGACGGCAGGGCATCGCCACCGCGCTGCTCGCGCTCGCCGACGAGGAATCGCGCGCCGGCGGGGCGCGCAGGATCGTGCTCCACGCCCAGACCTACGCTCGCCAGCTCTACGAGCGAGCGGGATACCGGCCCCGAGGGCGCGTCTTCTGGGAGGCTGGGATCGAGCACGTCGCGATGGAGAAGCTCCTCGATTGAGGGCCATAGAAGTCCCCAGTGCCTGAGGTCAGGATCGACCCGCTGACGGGTTTGCGCTCGATCGTCGCCGGCGATCGGGCCAGCCGGCCGGGCGGCGGGTTGAGTGCGCCACCGGCGCCAGAGATCGACCGGGAGACCGATCCCTTCGCCGAGGGCCACGAGGACAGAACTCCGCCCGAGGTCTATGCCGTGCGGCCAAACGGGGGCGCTCCCAACACGCCGGGCTGGACGGTGCGCGTCGTACCCAATCTCTACCCGGCGCTGAGCGAGGACTCGGCGCACCCTGCGCCCGAGGCGAATCCCGACCTGTTCTGGGCCGGGCCGGCCCACGGGGCCCACGAGGTGATCATCAACGCCCCCGACCCGGTCATCTCGCTGGCAGACCTGACTCCGGAGCAGGTGGGGGGAGCGGCGGACGTATGGCGCGAGCGCATGCGGGCTCACCGCGACGCGGCCTACGTCCACCTGATCGTCAACGAGCGGCGGGAGGCCGGCGCCTCGCTCCCCCACACCCACGCTCAGCTCTACGCGCTCGACTTCGTGCCGGCCGGGATCGCCCGGGAGCGCGAACGGTTCGGCGCCTACGCGACGCGGACGATGGGCGGCAACCTGCTGGCCGACCTGGTCCAGGAGGAGGTCCGCCGGCGCGAGCGGATAGTGGCGATCGACGAGGAGTGCGTACTGATGGCGCCCTACGGCGCTCGGGTCCCGTTCCAGCTGATGCTCGCGCCGCGCACGCCCCGCCAGCGCTTCGAGGACGACGGTCCGACCGGCGCGCGCATGCTGCACGAGGCGCTCACGAGGCTGCGGCGACGCCTCGGGGCCAGCCCACCGCTCAACCTGTGGATCCGCACCGCGCCGCGCGGCTCTGAGTATTTCTGCTGGCGGATCGACATCCTCCCCCGTCTGACGCATCTGGCCGGGCTCGAGCTCGGGGCGGGAGTGCACCTCAACATCGTTCCCCCCGAGCTGGTCGCGGCCGAGCTCCGCGAGTGAGAGCCCTCGTCCAGCGGGTCACCCGCGCCTCCGTCACGGTCGATGGCGGGCTCGTCTCCGAGATCGGGCCTGGGCTGCTCGTGCTGCTCGGCGTCACTCACGAGGACACCGAGCGCGACGCGGACTGGCTCGCGGATAAGGTCAGAGCGCTGCGGATCTTCTCCGACGCCGGGGGCAGGATGAACGAGCCGCTGGGAGACCGCGCGGTTCTGTGCGTGAGCCAGTTCACCCTGTACGGCGACGCGCGCCGCGGGAACCGGCCGAGCTACATCGCGGCGGCGCCACCTGAGCAGGCCGAGCCGCTGTACGAGCGGTTCTGCGACCGCCTGGAGGCCTCGCGCGGGGTGTTCGGCGCGATGATGGCCGTCGAGCTCGTGAACGACGGGCCGGTGACGCTCCTCGTCGAGACCCCGCCGGCGGCTTAGTTGAATGGTCGGCGGCGCCTGACGGCGGCGCCTTAGGAAACCTGGATCGTCCCCACGATCCGGTTGAAGTTCCCGGCCAGGTCGGTCGCCGCGAGGCGGATCGTGTAGCTGCCCTTGTGCTTGAGCGCCGGCACGGTGAAGGAGCGCGTGCCGTAGCCGAAGCTCGCGCTCGTGGCGAACAGGGTATTGCCGCCCGGGCCGATCACGACGATCCCGACGTGGGAGTACTTCGAGAGCTCGAAGGAGATCGCCGAGGTCTTGCCCTTCCGGACGTGCTGGGTCAGGAGCGTCAGCACCGGCGGCGTCGTCAGGTATGCGGTGAAGTGCTGCGCGGTGATGCAGTAGACGGGCGCCTGGGTGCGCTGGCATAGCTGTTGCAGGAACCCCGTGACGAGCTCGTGGTAGCTGAGCGTGTCCTCGACGCCCGGCTGGTACAGAGACCAGGCGCCGGTGTCGTAGTGGGGGACCTCGGCCTGCGCCTCTGCGTTGCCTGCGCTGAAGAGCTCCTGGGCAAGCGGGTCGTGGCTGACCTGGGCGTAGTCGTAGAGCCCGATCAGCGACTGGAGGAAGGCATTGATGATCGACGTGCCCGGGGTGAACGAGTACTGCACGTAGCGGGCCCCGAGCGCGGTCGGCACGCGCACGCCGACCGGCGGCGGTGCGGTGAAGAGCGCGAGCGCCTGGTGGGCGAGCTGGAGGTAGTAGGGGTTCTGCGTCGCCTCGTAGGCGCGGGTCAGGGCCTCGATCCCGGTGCCCTGGGACATCGCGCTGGTCCAGGGCGGCTTGCCACCGTCGAACTGGAAGTAGTACTCCCAGGTCGGGCCACCGCCCCGGTTGACCGCGAACGGGATCATTTGCGCGAGCACTTGCGCCATCTGCGCGTAGTCGGCCTGTCCGCCCGTGTAGAGCCCGTCGGCCTTGCCGAAGGTGGCCAGCACCTGGAGCTCGATCCCCTGCCCGCCGTAGTACTCCCACACGAGTTGCGAGCCGGCGAACTCGACGTACTGCCCAGAGCTCGGGATCGGGCCCGACGCCCACCACTGGCGGTTGTACTCGAGCGTCTGGAACAGAACGGGCAGGCGCCCCGGGGTGAGCTTCCCCGTCGCCGCGATGTTGTGGAGGTTCTCGATCACCGCCTCGAGCTCGGCGGCGCGGATGCCGCGGAGCCGGCGCTCGGTGGCGAGCGCGGCATTGAAGCTCGAGTCATAGCCCGCGTACGCAGCAGGCGTGATCGCCCCCGAGTTGCGCAGCCGCCGGAGCTCGCTGGCGACGGTTTTCTGAGGTGGCGGCTTGCCTGCCGCCGTCAGTCGGGCTTCTCGCGCGGGCGCCGGTGTGGGCGCGGCGGCCGGGACGAACGGGTCCTGGCGGACGCTGACGTGGCCGCCCGCGCCCATGAACAACACGGAGGCGGCTCTGGCGGACGCGGGGACGACCAGGACGAGCGCGACCGCAGCCAAAAGCGGCGCGACCGCTGCGCGCGACCTGCGACGGTGGACGAACGTCACGCGTCTTTAACCAGCGTGGCGGCCCGATGTTTCGGCCGCGCGATCTGGCAGGAGCCCCTCGCATCCGCTGCATCGCGGTAGACCTGCAGCGTGGCGTGCGCGGCATCCTCCCAGGTCCAGGCCGGTGGCGGCGGCGCCGGGCGCTCGGCTGCCTCGGCCGCCGCGACGAGTCCGGCGAGGTCGTCCACGGCGCGGAGCGTCGCCCGGCCGTCAAGCACCTCGCGCAGCGCGGGCACGTCGGAGGCGACCACCGGAGTGCCGCATGCGAGCGCTTCGACGGGGGGAAGGCCAAAGCCCTCGTCGTCGCTCGGTAAGACGAGCGCGTGGGCGCCGGTGTAGATCGCG
>DATBYI010000037.1:0-7383 GCA_036513815.1 Solirubrobacteraceae bacterium | reverse complement strand
GTGTCGTCACATGACGGTGAGGACGACCTTGCCCGGTCCGTGCTTCCCGGATTCGGCCGCGCCCGCCTGCTCGAGCGGGAAGGTCGCGGCAATGGTGGGCACGACCTTGCCGCTCACGGCGAGGTTGGCCAGCGCCGTCATGCCGAAGTCGTCCGCCTCGACGAGGATGCCGGCCAGCCGAATCCCGCGCTCCGCTGCCGTGTCCGCCACCGACGCGAGGCTCGGTGGCTGCGTGGAGACGAGGATCCCGCCGGGCTTGAGTACCCCAAGGACCTTGGCCGGGTAGTCACCGCCGACGACGTCGAGTGCAACGTCGAGGTCACTCACAACCTGGGTGAAGTCAACGCCGCGGTAGTCGATGACTTCGTCGGCGCCCAGCGAGTGCACGAACTCTGCGTCCTCGGCGGAGGCGAGCGCAGTCACGTGAGCACCCCGGGCCTTGGCGATCTGCACTGCGAGATGGCCGATGCCACCAGCCGCGCCGATGATGAGCACACGGCACCCTTGGTCAACGCGAGCGGTGTCGACCAACGACTGCCAGGCGGTGAGACCGACCATCGGGATAGCGGCGGCTTGGACATGGTCAAGCACGTCCGGTTTGCGCACGAAGGCACGGGTCGGACCGACGACGTACTCCGCGTACGCGCCGTGGACGCTCGGGAAAGGCAGCATCCCGAACACCTCGTCACCTGGCTCATACAGGGTGACGCCAAGTCCCACGGCCGCCACGGTGCCCGACACATCCCACCCGAGCACGAACGGCGGCTGGCCCAAGAAGATTCCGGTCTGACGGTTGGCGGCGTCGATTGGATTGACGCCCGCGGCATGCACGCGCACGAGGATCTCGCTCAGGCCGGGCTCGGGGGTCGGCAGTGTCACGGATTTCAAGACCTCGGGTCCGCCAAGTTCGTCCTGGCTGATCGCCCTCATCGTGGCGGTCGCGGTCATTGCACTCATGGTGTCAGTCATCTGTTTCCTTCCCAGTCGCTAGGTGTGGACACGAGCCGGCTCCGGAGGGGGCGCATGTTGCACCTGCATAGTGCGCGGCGGGGGTCGCGTCTTACCGTCGCGCCGGCATTGGGGTAGCCTGCGCTGCGATGGATGGCGTGCACGACATGGGAGGCATGCACGGGTTCGGCTCGGTCGCATCGCCCGGTGGCGAGCATGCCTATCACGAGCGGTGGGAGCCTCGCGTCTTTGCCATCCAGATCCTGGTCGGTGCCGAGCGTCTGGGCGCGGGCCCGGGCGGGCGGCCGGTGCGCGAAGCGATGGAGCCGGCCCGTTACCTGGCGGCGTCGTACTACGAACGCTGGCTCTACAGCGCCGAACAGCGCCTGCTGCGCAAGGGCACGATCGCACCGGGCGACATCGAGCCGATGATGGAGCGCCTCGAGGCGGGTGAGACGACGCCTGAACATCGCGATCCGGCGATGGCTGAGCGGATCGTGGCCGATCTCCGGTCAGTGCGGCCGATGGAGTCAGCCGCCGACGAGACGCGCTTCGAGGTCGGGCAGCGCGTCCGCGTGAAGCGGATGCACCCGGCCGGTCACACGCGCTGTCCTCGCTACGCGCGGGGCGCGACCGGGTTCGTCGAGGGCATCCGGGGCGCCGATCGGCTCCCCGACCGGGCCGTCTACGGGGAGAAGGTCACGCCCGAGCCGGTCTACTCGGTCGCGTTCGCTTCGCGGGAGCTGTGGGGCCCGAGCGAGGAGCCGGGGTGGACGGTGCTACTCGACCTCTGGGAGAGTTACCTGGAGCCGGATTGAGCGACGCGCACGACCATCACCACCCGCGCCCCGCGTCGACGGTCGAGCTACGCGCCCGAGCGCTCGAGGCGCTGCTCGCCGAGCGGGGCCTCGTCTCCACCGACGCGATCGACGCCGTGGTCGAGCTCTACGAGAACGACATCGGGCCGCAGAATGGCGCCAGGGTCGTCGCCCGTGCCTGGGTTGATGAGGCCTATCGAGCTCGCCTGCTGAGTGACTCGAACCGGGCGATTGCCGAGCTTGGGTTCGGCGGCGCCGAAGGCGACAACATGGTGGTCGTCGCGAACGGCCCGAGCGTCCACAACATGGTGGTGTGCACCCTGTGCTCGTGTTATCCGTGGCCCGTGCTCGGGCTGCCGCCGAACTGGTACAAGAGCCCGCCGTACCGGGCTCGCGCCGTATCGGAGCCGCGCGCCGTGTTGCGCGAGTTCGGTGTGGAGATCGCTGACGATGTCGAGATCCGCGTCTGGGATTCGAGCGCCGAGGTGCGCTACCTCGTGCTCCCGATGCGCCCGGACGGAACCGAGGGCTGGAGCGAGGACCGGCTTGCGGCGATCGTGACCCGCGATTGCATGATCGGAACGGCGCTTCCGAGCGCGCTCGAGCCCGCGAGATCATGAGCACCGGCGCGAGCGACCTCGCGACGGTGGACAAAGCGCTCGGGGCCGACGCATCGCTTCCGCGCGCGAACGGTGAGCTCGTGTTCGAGGAGCCCTGGCAGGGGCGCGCGCTTGGCATGGGCGTCGTGGCCATCGACCGAGCGGGCGCGTCGTGGTCTGACTTCCGGCGCCACCTCGCAGCGGCGATCGCGGCACGCGCACCATCCGAGGGCGAGTCCTACGCCGATGCGTATTACGCCGCGTGGCTCGACGCGCTCGAGGCGCTGCTCGGCGAGCGGGGCCTGCTGGACTAAGGCGCCGCTGACGATCGTTCCCGCGTCGGGAGCTTGACGTGAACGACGGTGCCGGACCACGCGGAGCTATCGATCGAGATCGAGCCGCCGATCGCCTCGACCCGGTCGACCAGCCCCGTGAGGCCTGACCCGCTCGACGCGTCCGCGCCACCGGTTCCGTCGTCGCTGACGGTCAGCTCGAGCCATCGGTCGGAGTGCTTGAGCGTGACCTCGGCCTGCGACGCCTGCGCGTGCTTGGCGGTGTTCGCCAACGCCTCCGACGCAACATAGTAGGCAGCGACCTCGACGGGCTCCTCGAAGCGCTCCGTATCGAAATCAAGGTGCAGGGCGACCGGGACCGCGCTTCGGCGCGCCAAGGACCGCAGCGCCGGGCTGAGCCCGCCCTCGGACAGCACGGCAGGGTGAAGGCCGCGCGAGAGCTCACGCAGATCGTCGAGCACGTCGCTCAGTCCGGACCCGAGACGCGACAGGACGGATCGCAGATCGCCCAGCTCGGGCGGCACGGTCGCCTCGGCGGCGCGCAGATCGAGTCCCAAGGACACGAGCCGCTGCTGGGCGCCGTCGTGTAGGTCGCGTTCGAAGCGCCGCCGCGCCTCGTCCCCCGCCCGCACGATGCGGGCCCGCGATTCGGCGAGGTCAGAGCGGCTCTTGGCGTTGGCCACCGCCATGCCGGCATGGCGGCTGAACTCCGCGATCCGCGCCTCGGTGTCCGGCGGGAGCGATCCCGGCCGGCGTGACAGTACGGCGATCACGCCCCAGATGGACCCCTCCACGACGATCGGGGTCGCCGCCGCCGACTGGATGCCCAGCGCTCTCACGCGGTCGGCGATCTTGCCTCGAGCGCCGCCGTAATCCTCCTTGCGATGGGACAGTCCGGTGCGCAGCACCTCTCCGGCGAGGTTGTCCCCGTCGAGCGGGAGCCGGACGCCGAGTTCGATGTCGACGGACCCGTCGCTCCACGCGGCGACTGGGATCGCGGCTGCCTTCTCGTCATAGCGCAGGATCGCCGCCGCATCGACGTCGAGCAGCACTCCCAGCTCTTCAGCCACTGTCGCGAGCAGCTCATCGGGAGAGTGCTCGCGCGCCACCAGCGTCGCCACACGCCGCAGCGCCGACTGCTCGGCGGCGAGTCGCTCGACCTTCCCGCGCGATTCGATGTTCGAGATCGCCGTGGACATGAGCTCGGCAAACTGCGCCACGCGGTCCTCGCTTCCCGGTGGCAAGCGTCCGTCCGATGCCACCGCCATGGCGCCCCAGGTTCGTCCTTCCACCACGATCGGCCCCGCGGCCGCGGAGCGGATGGCCTCTTCGCGCAACGCGGCGCTGACCGGCCCGGCGACCTGCGAATAGTCGTCGACGCGACCCGGGCGGCCGGTGTGAAAGACCTGGTCGAGCACGCCGTGCCCCGGGCGAGGCACGTTCGTCCCCGCGGGGAGCACGTCGGTCGGCGTGCCCTGCGCGGCGAGGATCGTCGCGGTGCCGTCCGTCTCAAAGCGAACCGTTCGCACCATCAAGTCGACGCCGAGGAGCCGCCTGAGCTCCTCGGTGACGAGCGCGAAAACCTCGTCGGCCGGTGCCTGCCGCGCCACCGACATGGCAACACGACGCAGCGCGGACTGCTCCGCGGCAAGCCGCTCCACCGCGGCATGCGACTCGATGTTCGAGATCGCCGTAGACACGAGCTCGGCAAACTGCGCGACGCGGTCCTCGGTTCCGGGCGGAAGTAACTCGGGCGACTCCGAGGCCGCCACCATCGTGCCCCACAGGTGCCCGTCGACGATGATCGGGCCGCCGGCGGCGCATCGCACCCCCTCGCCGCGAAGGATGTCGGCCACCGGACCGCGAACCGGCGCATAGTTGTCGACGCGCGCGGGCCGGCCGGTCCGAAGTATCCGGTCGGTGACGCTCCCCGGCGGCCACGTAACGTGCGTGCCGGGCGGCATGAGGTCCGTCTGCTTGCCTCGTGAAGCCACGACCGTGGTGCTGCCGTCCGGCTGAAACCGGACCGTCCTGACCAGGCTGACCCCGAGGGCACGGCCGAGCTCCTCGGTGACCATGGCGAAGACCTGCTCGGACGAAGCCTGCCGCGCGACGAGCTCGGCGACGCGCCGCAACCCGGACTGCTCGGACGCGAGGCGCTCCACGGCGGCTCGCGACTCGAGGTTCGAGATCGCCGTCGACACCAGCTCGGCGAACTGCGCGACCCGGTCCTCGCTTCCAGGCGGCAAGCTGTCATCCGTCGGGGATCCGACGACCATCGCGCCCCAGATCCGCCCGTCGACGACGATCGGCCCCCCGGCCGCGCGCCGCACGCCCTCTTCCCGCAGGAAGCCGCCCGCGGCACCCCCCACCCGCGCGTAGTCCTCGACGAGCGCCGGTGCGCCGGTGCCAGCCACCCTCTCGAGGACTCCGCCGCTCGGCAGCGGGAAGTTCGTGCCCGGCGGCATGCGATCAGCGGGCCTGCCCAGCGCAGCGAGAACCGTCGCGGTGCCGTCGGGCTCGAAGCGGACCGTTCGGACCATGTCCACGCTGAGCAGGCGCCCGAGCTCCTTGGTCACGAGGGCGAAAACCTCCTCGGCCGGGCCCTGCCCGGCGACGAGCTCGGCGACCCGGCGCAGCGCGGATTGTTCGGCGGCCAGAGCGGCAAAGGCCGCGGACGCCTGCTCGACGGCGGGTTGATCGAGGTACACGCGCCACTCGATGATCCGACCGCCCGCGACGCGGTAGACACCGCACGCCGGGTACTCCAGCGTGCCCGCTTCCTCGCCGGCGTCGGTCGTGTCGACCATGCGGACCTCCGTCACGACGGCGTCAGCTGACTCCGCGATGACCCGCAGAGGCTCGATCCTCAGGCCAGGCCTCGCGCGCGTGGTGACCGCGACGAAATCAGTGACGGCGGCGAGGCCTTGCACCGCGACCCCGGCCAGGTTCAGCTGGACATGCTCGTCGAAAAGCTCCGTGTAAGCGTCGAAATCGCGGGCGTTGAAGACCTCGTAGGTGCGCTCGACGATCGCGCGCAGCTCCGACACAACCGAAAGCCTACGCCGAGTCACACGTCGTTCCGATGTCAGAATCACGGCTGCCTGCCATGGGAACCATCCGTGTGGTCATCGCGGACGATGATCTGCTCGTGCGCCAGGGCATCGCCCGGCTGATCGAACGTCCCCCCTTCGAGGTCGTGGGCCTGGCCTCCGACCCGGTCGAGCTGATGGAGCTCGTCCGCGAGCACGTACCCGAGCTCGTCGTGCTCGACGTTCGCATGCCCCCCTCGCACACGACCGAGGGACTCGATGCCGCACAGGAAATCCGGGCCGAGTTCCCGGACATCGGGATCCTCGTCGTGTCGGCGCACGTCGAGGTGCACCGAGCGATGGATCTGCTCGCCGAGGGGCGAGGCGTGGGCTACCTGCTGAAGAGCCGCGTCACCGACACGGACACCTTTCTCGAGACCCTCGAACGAGTCGCCGGGGGCGGTTCGGTGATCGACCCCGCGCTCGTCCGGGAGCTTGTGGCCGCCCGCCGCGTCGAGAACCCGTTGGGCGAGCTCACACCGCGCGAACGCGAGGTCCTGCAACTCATGGCCGAGGGGCGGTCCAACGCGGGCATCGCGCGTTCGCTCTGGGTCACCGAAGGCACCGTCGAGAAGCATGTCCACAGCATCCTCGCGAAGCTTCAGCTCGCGGAGACCGACGACGATCATCGCCGCGTTCTCGCCGTGATCACCTTCCTCGACGCTCAATAGCGTCCCCTACTCGCCGGCGCCGGCGTCACGAAGCAGGCGGCGGATCGCGGTCGCCGAAAGATCCGACTTGGCCACGAAGCCGATGGCGGGGCTGGCCGCGATCAGATCAGCGAAATCCGCCTCATCGTGCGTCGAAATGAGGATCGTGGTCGACCCGCCGCTCAGCCCTTCCACGAGCCGGCGAGACAGCTCGAAGCCGCTCTCTCGGCCGAGGTCGATGTCGACGAGGACAACATCGGGCGCGAGCTCCTCCGTGATCGCGAGCGCCTCCTCGCCGCTCTCGGCGGTGCCTACGACCTCGATTCCCTGGCGCTCGAGCAGGTCGGTTGCCGCCCGCAGCACGCCTGGATTGTCGTCGACGATCACGCACCGCAGACTCACGGCGCCGAGCATGACGCACGAGCGGCACGCCGCCCATTCCCGCTAGCTGCAATCTCGCGTCCGGACGCGCCGCTGACGGGGTGTCCGGCCGCGGCCATCGTCGTCCGCAGGTTGCGGCGCGCGTCGAACAGGTTCTTGTAGATCGCGTTCCGATTCGTCCCCAGTTTCAGCGCCAGAGCGTCGATCGGGACGTCGTTGAGCGCGATCGCGACGAACACCTCGCGCTGACGATCGGTCAACACCTCGATCGCCTGCGTCAACGCGTCGAGTTGCCCCCGTTGCTCCAGGCGGTGCTCTGGATCGCAGGCCAGGCGATCGGGCAGCTGATCCCAGGCGAGCGGCTCAGCCTCAGGCGACTGCCGACGCCACGCGTGACGGGCAACCTTGGTGGAGACCTCGAACATCACGAACTTGTACGCCCAGGTGGTGAACCGGCTGAGGCCCCGGAACTCCTCGAGCTTGTCGAGCACGCTGACCAGCGCATCGTCGGCGGCCTGCTGAGCGAGATCGTCGAACTCGGGGCCCTTGACGGACAGGAGCTGGTGACGCCGGCGCGCCAGTTCGTGGACGGCCACGCGCCG
>DATBYI010000036.1:0-2639 GCA_036513815.1 Solirubrobacteraceae bacterium | reverse complement strand
GAGGATCGTCAGCCACAGCGCCAGCCCCTGGACCGCGTTGCCGGCCTTCTGGACGAATTTCAGCTGGTCGGACTTGAAGATGGTGAGATTCGCGATGTTCGGCGGGAGCTTCGCCGCGAGGCCCGACGGCAGGCCCAGACGAGCGCCGACGTTGTCAAGGATCGAGCCGAGATCGAGCGTGACCACGCCTTGTTTAACCCCAACGGGACCCTTGCCGCCTTTGACGACCGCGATGAACGACTGATCGGCGGCGCGGTTGGCCTGCATCCAAAGGCTCTGCACGCGAGGACGGGTCAGTGCGGTCTCGACGCCGGTCACCGCGGCGTTGCGCAGCGCGCCCGCAGCGGGCGCGGCGAGCGGTTGCAGCTGCGTGGGCAAGCCGGATTTGATCAAGCCGGCGACGTTGACGTTCGCGTAGAGCTGATCGACCAGGTAATTGGCGGTGGTCGCGCGTATGTTCGGGTTCTCCAGCAGTTGCCCGCTGGCGTTCGACCAGTTGGTCGGGCTGAACAGCAGTCGGTTGGCCCAGACGGCGAAGACCCCGATGACCAGCAGCACGGTGGTCAGGCCGATCAGGGCATCGACCCACAGCAGTCGCGTGCGCGAGATCCTCACCGGCCCCGGCACGGAGGCCGGGGTCGTCTCGCCTACCACGTCCTGCGACTCGGCCCCATCGGCGCCAACCTCGGACTCATCGTGATCGCCATCTCGCTCGCCAGTTTCCATGGGAGACCCCAATCTCTCTGTCTCACGCATCGTGCCAGCGACGCGTCGCGTACGCATCGTCTGATTTGGGTGACGGCAGCGACTCCACGCAGCTGATGATCAGCCGGCGCTGGTCGTATCGCCGGGGCCGGCGTTGCTCAACTAAGCCGGCGTGGCGGCCCGCGGCTCAGCGCTCGCGGGCACCGTAGACGTTGAGGACTCGGACGCCTTCGTGGAGAGCAGCACCGTGACCAGGTACGAGACGACCACCCCGACGATGATCAGTGGCTCGTCGCCCGTCCCGGACTTGATGGTCAGCAGCGTGGCGAGCACGACGGCGGACAGCGGTAGCCGAAGCACCGCGACGGCGGCTGCACCGATCCCGACGCCAATCGCCGGCGCCAACGAGAAGCCGGGGAGGTGTGAGGCCATGATTCCAGCGGCCGCTCCGAGAAAGATGGCCGGGAATGTCGGTCCGCCGCGAAAGCTGCCAAGCGACAAGCTGTAGGCGAGCCCCTTGAACACGATCAGGAGCAGTAGCGCCGACACGGACCACGTGCCGGCTTGCGCCACGAGCCCCGGCAGGGCGTCCTGGCCGGAGAAGAGGACCTCGTTGACGCTCTTGTTGGCGGCGCCGTGAAATGCGATCGCAAGGCCGGCGATAACCAGGCCGACCAACGGGCCCAAGAGCAGCAGCCGTCGGGCCACGATCCCATACGTCTTCAGCCCGCCGAGCACGATCCCTCTGGTGACGACCGCCACCACGATCGCCATTGCGATCGTCCACCCGAACTGGCCCGCGGTCGGGTGTGCGAAATGAGAGAGCTCCAGAGGCCCCAGCGCGTAGGCGCTGCTGCTCAATCCCGTGAACGAACCCATCCCGATCGACACCAGCGTCCCGATTCCGGCGGCGAGCAGCCCGGGAAGGAGGATCAGGGGCAGCCGCGGCCCGCCGATCCCGGTCGCCTCGATCAGGATCACGGCCGCGATCAGCGGCGAGGCGAAGATGAACGACAGCGCGGCGAAGCTGCCGGCGCCGGCGACCAGCACGAGTACCTGCGGTGGCATGTTTCGGCGCGCCAGTTTGATCGAGAGCAAGGCCACGCCCGCGCCGATCGCGATCAGCGGCGCCTCGGGACCGATCACGATCCCCGAGCTGATCGCGGCCAGCCCGGCGAGGGTTATCCCCGGCAGATCGATCGGACTCGCGGGCTTGCCTCCGACAGCCAGGCCCTTGGCCGGCAGGTGTCCGCCTTCTCCGGGCAGCCGCGTGATCGCCAGGGCCACGAGCAGACCGGCGACGGCCAGCACGGGGAGGCCCCACCAGAGTGGCGGCCCGTTCTTGTAACCCAGCGCATGCGGCAGGTGTGTCCATAGCTCGCGCTGGAGCTGGTAGATCAGCTCGAGGAAGCACCACGTGGCCAATGAGACAACGACCCCGATGACCGCGACGATGACGAGCAGGACGACGAACCGCTTGCTCCGCATCGTCTGCGCCGCTTGTTGTGCCGTTGGCTCAACTGGCGGGGCGGAGCCGGACTGGGGATCGGTGGTGGTCGCGGACACCGGAGCCGATGGTTCCACAGGCGGTATGGGGGCCCATCACCCCTTCCGGGTGACTTCTGTGTCTTCTACGGCCCCCGTCGCGCAGCCATCGCTGGACCAGCAGCGTCGAGCAGCCGCCGACCAGCAGCATCGAGACGTTGACGCCGAGCACCAGGAGCGCGCCCAGGGCTTGAGAGACCTCGCCGACGCCGGCCGCCACGCCCAGGTACGCGGAGGCTGGGATCGTCGTCACGGAGATCGCCACGCCAACGGCAGAGCTGGCCCGGGTCTCGAGCGCGAGTATCGCCGCCACGCCGGCGGCGAAAGCGACGATCGGTGTCGAGATGTTGACGGTGGAGAGGCCCTGCAGAAAACTCGTCCCCACTTGA
>DATBYI010000035.1:0-8862 GCA_036513815.1 Solirubrobacteraceae bacterium | reverse complement strand
GTCATCGGCGACGTGTGCGGGAAGGGGCCGCAGGCGGCCGCCGTGACCGCGATGGCGCGCTGGACGCTCCGGACCCTGGCGGGCGGCGAGGCGACGGCCCCGGTCGACGTCCTGCGACGGCTGAACGACGCGATGCTCCGCCACGATCTGTCCGGCCGCTTCATGACGCTCGTGTACGCGCTCGTCGAGGTCGGCGACGACGAGGCGCGAGTCTCGCTCGCGTGCGCCGGACACCCGCCCGCGATCGTCGTCTCGGACACCGGCGAGCCGATGCCCGTGACCGCGTCCGGCGACCTCCTCGGCGTGTGGCCGGAGATCCGACTCCGGCCGTCCGAGTTCCGCCTCGCTCCCGGGGCGGCCCTCGTTCTTTACACCGACGGCGTGACCGACCAGGGACCCGGCGCCGGGCGCTCGGCCGAGCGAACGCTCGGGCGCGTGCGCACCGAGCGGACGGCCGACGCCCTCGCCGATGCGCTCCTGGACGAGGCGGGGCCGTGGACCGAGGGGGCCCGCGACGACGTCGCGATCGTCGCCCTGCGCTACCTGCCCACGAAGGAACGGATCGCGCACAGAGGCTTGACCGGGGCGGCCGCCGGAGCGTAGGGTTGGCGCCGGGGATCGGCAAGCCTTCGGCGCTCGGTAAGGAGGGTGGAGATGGTCAAAGCGCGAGTCCTCATCGCGGTCGGAATCCTCGCGCTATGCGCGTCGATCATCGGGCTAGCCGGTGCAAGCGCGTCCGCCTCGGCCACCGTGGCCCCGGGCGCCCCCGGGGCAATGAGCTACTTCGACCTGGCGCGCAAAGACTGCGTCGGGACCGCCCGCAACACCAACTCTAAGGTGTGGTTCACGGTCGCCGACGGAGTGCTGTCTGACACCTATTGGCCGACGATCGACGCGACCAATGTCCACACGCTCCAATATCTCGTCACCGACGGCAGCAGCTTCACGGACCTCCAGACGCGCGACATGACCTATCGCGTGTCTCCGGACGCCACCGGCATGAGCTGCACGGTGGTCGCGTCGAGCGCCGCCCATCACTACCGGATCGTCACCACGTACATCGCCGATCCGGCGCGCGATGCGGTGCTGATGAGGGCAACGTTCGAGGGTCCACGCCGCGACCAGCTCTACGTCCGTCTCGATCCGCTCGCGGGCGGCACCGGCGGCGGCAGCTCGGCGAGCCCGCCGAGCCCTGAGAACGCCGGCGGCAACAGCGCCGCATTGGTCAGCACCAGCGGCGGGGAAGTCCCGGTCGACGACAACACGAACACGGTGACGAACGCGGTCAACCGCAGCTACGCGGTTCCCACCTACATGGCGCTCGAGTCCTCGGACGGATTCAGGAATGCCAGCGTCGGCTACGCCGGCACCGCCAGCGACGGCCTGACGATGCTCGACTCGAGCCACGCTCTAACCCCTTACGACTCCGCGCCCGATGGGCACGTGACGCTGACCGCCGGCGTGGCGCTGCCGCCGGACCGGACCGTAAACCTCGCGCTCGGGTTCGGCACCTCCCAGAGCGCCGCGCTGATGGCCGCCAGCGGGTCGGTGGGGCAGCGCTTCGGCGACGCCTGGGCGCGCTATGAGTCGCAGTGGCTGCGCTACGACGCCGGGCTACGACGCCCCTCCCCGCGCCTCGGCCGCGCCGCCGTGCGCGAGTACTACCAGTCGGTCAACGTCGTCAAGGCGAGCGAGGACAAGACCTTCCCCGGCGCCATCGCCGCCGGTCTCGCCTCACCGTGGGGGCAGTCTGTGCCGGCCGGCGAGTTCACCAACGGAGAGCCCACGTACTTCGGGTCCTACCGCGAGGAGTTCTCGCGCGACACCTACGAGGCGTTCACCGGGCTCCTCGTCGCCGGTGACATCCAGACGGCACAGGCCGCCACGCTGTTCCTGTTCGAGAAACAACAGCTCGCCAACGGATCGATGCCGCGCAACTCGCTGCCCAACGGCGAGGCGGCCCCCGACACCGGCGGGCTCCAGCTCGACGAGACCTCCTACCCGATCCTGATGGACTGGCAGTCGGGCCTCGCCGGCGACAAGAGCCTCTACACGAACCATGTGGTGCCGGCCGCCGACTTCCTCGTCGCCAACGGCCCCTCCGACGGGGTCGAGCGCTGGGAGGAGCAGTCCGGCTACTCGCCCTCGACGATCGCGGCCGAGATCGCCGGCCTGACCGCCGCCGCCGCCATCGCGCAGGTCAACCACGACCCGACCCACGCGGCGATCTACCAGGCCACGGCCGACGACTTCGCGCGGAACATCAAGGCCTGGACGGTGACGACCGACGGGCCCTACGCGCCCAGCTACTTCATCCGCCTGTCAAAGACCGGTGACCCGAACGCGGCGATCAGCTACATGCTGAACAACGGGAACATCACCGAGGAGCCACAGCAGAACATCGTCGACGCCGGCTTCCTCGAGCTCGTCCGGCTCGGCGTGCTCCCCGCCAACGATCCCGACGTGCAGGCGTCGGTCAAGGTGATCGACGACGTGATCGAGCGCAACACGCCGAGCGGCCCCGGTTTCTACCGCTACGGCTACAGCTCGACCGAGTCGACCGACGGCTACGGCGACTGCTTCGTACCGCCCTCCCCACTTCCCAACCCGACTGGCTGCCCGGCGACCGGCGCGCCGTGGCCGTCCACCGACACCGGGACCGGCCACCTGTGGCCGGCGCTGTCGAGCGAACGGGGCGAGTACGAGATCGACGCCAGCGACCAGCGCTCCGCCGGAAAGCTGCTCACCGCGATGCGCAAGATGACCTCCGGCCACTATCTCGAGCCCGAGCAGGTCTGGGAGGACCCAGCCGTGGCCGCCTCGCCGTTCGGCACCGACCCAGCCACCGCATCGATCGGCTTCGCCGACGGCCAGCCGGCGGGTTCGGCCAGTCCGCTCACGTGGTCGCAGGCCTCTTATGCCCGGCTCGCCCTCGATCTGAGCGCCGGCCGCGTGCTGGAAACCCCAAGCATCGTGACCGACCGCTACGTCCGCCACGGGATGCCAGGCACGCTGGCGCTAACCGTAACCTCGCTGACCCCTGACGCGAACGGCACGACGGCGACGGTGACCGGTACGACGGCGTCGGGCGCGGCGGTCGACGCGGAATCGTTCAGCACGACCGGCGCGGCCACGGCGACCGCCTCGACCACCGCGAACAAGTCGGGCCAGTGGTCGCTGTCGCTGCCGTGGACCTTCGGCACAACGATCCTCACGATCACCGCCACGAAGGGGAACAGCACCGGCTATGCCCAACCGTCGGACACGACGCTGCCGGGCACACCCGTGCTCACCGCCACCAACCCGGACCCGAACGACAACGGCCCCGGCACCTATCAGTATCCGCCCGGGCTGAACTTCCCGCCGAAGACCTTCGAGCTCAGCAAGATGCAGGTCAATCAGACCGCATCCGACGTGTACATCCAGTTCACGATCGCCAACCTCACGAACATCTTCGGCAGCTCGTTCGGCGCCCAGCTACTCGACCTGTACGTCCACAACCCGGCGGCGGCGACCACGTCGACGGCCGCGGCCTACCCGCAGCTGAACTACGCGATCTCCGCGGCCGACGCGTGGAGCGAGCGGCTCGAAGCTCAGGGCTTCGCGCCTTTGATCTGGCAGAACGCGTCCGGGAATGCGCTCACGGGCGGGGGGTTCGTGGTCGACGATTCCAACGGAACGGCAACCTTGATCCTCCCCACGTCGCAGTTCGGCACGGTCGGACCAGGCTGGACGTTCACGGTGGCGCTGGCCGGCCAGAACGGGTTCAACTCCTACGAGGCGCGCGATTTCACCCAGTATCCGGTCACCGATACGAGCAACCCGTTGTCGGACGACTTCGCCGTCTGTCCGACCGGTGACACGGCTGCCATCTGCAATTACCCGCCGGGTTCGGTGCCCAAGGTTATGTCGACGATCCCGCCGTCCGGGGTGCCGCAGGACACCGAGCTTGACCCGACGCTCGGGCCCGTCGCGCTCCAGGGCGTGACGGTGCCCTAAGGCGCCGCCGAAAGGCGCCGCCGACCATCCCATTAATCAGCCGTCGCTCGCCAGCAGGCGGTCCACCAGCGCGCCGCCCTCGCGCGCCATCCGCGAGCGCGGGACGACGACGTCGAAGCCGGCCTGCTCGGCGGCGGCGCGCACGTCGGCCTCGACGTGTGAGTAGAAGGCGAGTGTCTTGAACCCGGTTTGCGGGATCGCGGTCACGACGTCGATTCGTACGTCGGCGTCGGCGGTCAGATCGACGATCAGGACCTGGGCCCCTGGCAGCTCGCGGAGCAGGCTGTCCCCGTCTGAGACCAGCACTGTCTCGTACCCGGCGGCGCCGAGCGCGCCAACCACGTTCGAGCCGAACAGCAGGTCGGGAATGAACGCTACGACCGGCGCCATCGCGTCTGCCCCGCTACTGGGTGCGGAGCTTGCGGAACTCCTCGCGCACCGACTCCGTCCGGCCCCACATCGGGTTGACCTCGACGCGCCCGGTGCGCGACTCGCGCATTAAGAGCTCGCCGTCGATCCCGGCGTCGTCGAGCAGCTTTAGCGCGGCATGGACCGCCGGCGCCGCGGCCGCGTGCCCGAATCGGTGGGCGACGAGCAGCCGCCAGTGCCAGTCGTGCTTCGAGTACGGCTGCGCATTGCAGGTGACGAGCAGCACGGCGGCGTCGACGTAGCGGCGCTCATCGAAGATGCGCAGGTCGAACTCGAGGTCGGTCCAGTCATCCGGGAGCGAATCGACGATCTGCTGAAAGGTGTCCGCGAGCGCCATGCGGTGCCGAAGGCTAGCGATCCGCCGCGGTCACGTCAGAGCTGTGCGATGAACGTGTAGATGACCATCGCGCTAACCACGACGGCGAACACCCGCAACGCCCACAGGGCGACGGTGGCCCACCCGCTCAGCCGGGCCCGGGGGACTGGCCGCGACTTGTCGGACACGAGCTGGTCGCGCTCGAGGTACATCACCAGTTCTTCGCGTTCGCGGTCGGTCATCTAAACCACGTGAATCGTCTGGAGGAAAGAATCGATCGCGTAGGCAGCGCCGCACACCGAGATGAACGCCACGATCGCGATCGCGACGCCGTTGAGCTTGGCTCCGTTGACCCACCGACCCATCAGCTCGCGGTCGTTGGCGAGCATGATCAGAAACACCAGCGCCACCGGGAGCAGCACCGTGGCCAGCACGTTGGCGTTCAGAGCGATCGAGAGCAGAGGAGCTCCCGGGATCAGGATGATCGCCCCCGCGATCGCCGCCGCGCCGATGTTCGCGCCGTAGAACAGAGCCGCGCCGCGAGCCGAGCTGTTCAGGCTGTGGGGAACGCCGAGGCACTCGCCGACGGCATACCCCGTGCTCGCGGAGATCGTGAGCACGGCCACCGCGCCGGCTTCGATCAAACCGAGCGCGAACACCGTCCCCACCGCCTTGCCGGAGACGGCGCCGAGGGCGGCGGGGAACCCGGCGCCAGCCAGACCATGGATGTTCGCGCCGCCATGGGTGGCCAGGGCGGCACCGGCGATCAGGGCGCCGCAGCCGAACAGCGCCGCCATGACGGCGCCCGCGATTGTGTCGTACCGCCCGTGCCGCACGTCGTCGGGGGTCATCCCCTTGTCGGCGGATGCGCTCTGCTGGAAGAAGATCATCCATGGCGTCACGGTCGCCCCGATGGTCGAGGCCACCAGCAGCAGGAGCGTGTTGAAGCTGCCGCCAGGGAACGGGGAGAAGGTGACCGCCGAGCGGCCCACCGCACTCCAGTCGGGGTGGACCATGATCGCCGCGACGAGGAAAAGGCCGTTGAAGATGGCCAGGCCGAGGACGATCCGCTCCCAGCGCCAATAGCGCCCGCCGCTCATCGTGAAGAGGACCATCACCACGCCGAGCACCACCGCGACCCCAGCGCCGAGGTGGAAGTAGGCGAGACCGACACGGATCGCCACGAACTCCGCGATCAGGGTGACCAGGTTCGTCACGACGAGGTCGCCGGCGGCGAACCAGCCCCACAGCTTTCCGAACCGCTCGAGCACGAGCTCGCCGTAGCCACGATGGGTGACCGCGCCCACCCGCATGCACATCTCCTGGCACACGACCGCCATCCCGAAGCTGATCACGATGAACGGAAGGAAGAATCCGAGGCCGTATGTGGCGCCGGTCGTCGCGTAGGAGATCATGCTCGGCCCGTCGTTCTCGCCAAGCATGGCGAGGATGCCCGGACCGACCAGCAGCCACAGCAAACGCCAGCGCCGCCGACCTTGGCGCGCGTTGTGGACCCTGAAGCGGTCCCGTGACCTGAGCAGATCCTCGTGGGTCAGCCCTCCGGGGAGGCTCGTGCCCTGCCCGTCGACGGCAGCGCCCTCGAGCGCCGCCTCCGGGATTGGGATCGGGGCGCGCACAGGCGTCATTGGCTCACCTCCACCCGCATCGCCTTGGCCAGCGCGCCGCCCAACACCTGGACGCGGTCGCCGAAGCGCACGAACAGTGGGCCGTCGAACGGTTGTTTCTCGACCACCTCGAGCTCGTCTCCGGGAGCGATGCCGTGCTCGGCCAGGAAGCGGAGCATCTCGGGGTCGGAGTCGGACACACGGACGAACGTCCCGCGCGCCCCGGGCTCGAGCGACTGAAGGCTCTGGCTCGTCCCCTCCTCGATGGTCAGGTCCCGGGTCGGGATGGGATCACCGTGTGGGTCGTGGGTCGGATTGCCCAGCTTCGCCGCGATGAGGTCCTCGAGCTCGTCGGAGAGCACGTGCTCGAGCACCTCGGCCTCTTGGTGGACCCGGTCCCACGGAACGCCGAGCGACTGCACGAGGTAGAGCTCGAGGAGGCGGTGGTGCCGCATCACCTCGAGCGCGATCCGACGACCGTCCTCCGTCAACGACACCCCGCGGTAGGGCTGGTGCGCGACCAGGCCGAGCTCGCCGAGGCGCTTGACCATCCCCGACGCGGACGCGGCAGTGACGCCGAGCCGCTCGGCCAGGGCCGTGGTGCTCACCGGCTCGGCCTCGCGCAGCTCGAGGGCGTAGATCGCCTTCGCGTAGTCCTCGATTGCCTGGGTCCGGGCCGCGTGGTTATCTTGGAATGCCATGACAGAAATTATGCTAAGCCTAAATCTGAACTTTTTCAAGGACGAATTCGCGTCTTGCAGGCAATTCAGCCGGCCTTGCCGCCTCCGTATCCTGTTTGGAGATGACATCCGTCGACACCCTCAGTACCGACTACCGAGCGCTCACCGAGGCGGTGGGGCTGCTCGACCGCTCAGAGCGGGGCAAGCTGGCGCTGTCTGGCGGCGATGCCGCCGGTTTCCTCCAGGGCCAGGTGAGTAACGACGTCGAGGGACTGGTTTCCGGGACCGGCTGCTACGCAGCGTTTCTGACTCCAAAGGGCAAGATGCTCGGCGACATCCGCATCCTGAACACGGGCGAGGAGCTGCTGCTCGACACCGAGCGCGTCGCGCTCCAGTCTCTGTTCAACATGATCCGTCGCTTCAGCATCGGCTACCAGGTCGAGTTACATAAGCGCACCGTGGAGTGCGGGCTGCTGTCGCTGATCGGCCCGGAGGCCTCCGCGCTCGCCCGCGCCGACGCCTTGCCAGCGCGGGAGAACGCGCACATCGCCCTCTCGGTCGGCGCCGTCCAAGCGCGCGCGATCCGGACCGACGTCGGGATCGACCTCCTGTGCGACGCGAGCGAGACCGATGCGCTCCGGGCCGCACTCGAGGAAGCCGGCGCCGTCGTGGTCAGCGAGGCGGCGGCGGAGTGCATTCGCGTCGAGCACGGCCGACCCCGATACGGAATCGACCTCGACGAAACCGTCATCCCGCAGGAGGCCGGGCTGAACGACCGAGCCGTCTCCTTCACCAAGGGCTGCTACGTCGGGCAGGAGACGGTCGCGCGGCTCTTCTACCGCGGCAAACCGAACCGGGAGCTGCGCGGGCTTCGGCTGTCCGGGCCGGCCGAGCCCGGCGACGAGCTCTTCTTCGAGAGGCGAACGGTGGGGCGGCTCACGAGCTTCGTCCGCTCGCCCCGCTTCGGCCCGATCGGCCTGGCTCTCGTACGCCGGGAGGCGCCGCCGGGCACCACCGTCACGCTCGGCGACGAGCTCACGGCCGAGGTCACAACGCTGCCGTTTGGCTGAGCTCGCGCTGCTCGAGCAGCAGCTGCGGAATGTCTGGATGCGACTCCAGGTACGTCGCGATGATCCGCAGCTCGTCGATCTCGTCGGGTGGCACGTGGGCGCCCAGCTCGCCGGCCCGGCCGCCGCGCCTCAGCGATTGCCGGGTGCGTTCTTCCAGGCTTTCTGAGTCTTCCGGGGCGGGTCCCCAGTCAACGAGGCGACCCCCGATGAGCCAGAACGCGTCCTGGCGACCCTGATCGACCGGGTGCCCGGCCAAGACGAGCCGGGCCCGGGTGTGCGTCGCCTCGAGTGCGCCGCCGAGGCGCTCGAGGATCAGCCCGAGCCGCCGCAGGCGCCGGCGCAGAGAGGCCGCGCGCTCGTAGTTCTGGCGTCCTGACGCGGCGCGCATCTGATCTCGAACGTGCGCGAGCAGCCGCTCGCGCCCGTCCGTGTTCTCGACGAACAGCCGCAGCGCCTCGTCGAGCCGGCGCCGGTACAGATTCGGGTCCAGATCGCCGAGACACGGTGAGAGGCACCGGCCCATCTGCCCGTACGCCGAGGGATGCTCGCGGAGCTTCAGCCGCCGGCCGCAATGGCGCAGGCCGAACAGGGAGTCGAGCTGTTCGACGAGCTCGTGGGCGAGCCGCCGTCCCCTGAGCGGCCCGATCGTGACGGCGTGGCCCGCCGCGGGCTCGGAGGCCACCTCGAGGATCGGGAACGCGATATCGAGTCGGCAGCGGATGTAGCAGAGCCGGTCGTCTCGG
>DATBYI010000034.1:0-8882 GCA_036513815.1 Solirubrobacteraceae bacterium | reverse complement strand
GAGGCGCTCCGGGGGCTCGAGGAGCGAGGAGTTGTCACGGTCCGGCACGGCCACGGCGCAATCGTGAGCGAGCCGGAGCGCTGGGACATCCTGGACCCGGTGGTGCTGAACGCCGTGCTCGCGGGTCCCGAGCGGGTCGATGTTCTGCGCGAGGTGCTCGAATGCCGGCGCTGTCTTGAGGTGTACGCCGCCGGCCTGGCGGCGGCGCGTGCTCAGCCGAAGGACATCGAGGCGCTGTCTGAGGCTCTGGCGGAGATGCAAGCCGCGGCCGATGTCCCGCCCGGAGAGGATGACCCCTTCCTGAAGGCGGATCTGCACTTCCACGAGGCGCTCGCGCGTGCGGCTGGTAACCGAGCGTTGTTCCGAATCACGGAGCCGCTGCAAAGGGTCTTTCTGACGGCCCATCGGCCCCTCGTACATCCCGAGGCACGCCGGGATCGCTCGGTCCCTGAGCATGCGGCGGTGCTGGAAGGAGTCAAGTCGCGCAACCCGGTGGCGGCGTCCTCGGCGATGGAACGGCTCCTTCAAACCGTGGAGGGATACGCCGAAGCGCTCCAACCCGATCGATCGGATGAGCCTTCAACATGAGCTCCGATCCGGTCCTTCGGAGGCGTGGCGCCCGCCGCCATGAGCGGCTCGATCACGTATGAGCAAGGTGGTCCGGTTCGAGACCTGGGTGTGCTCTCGGGACGAGACCCCCGGCAGCGGCGCGAACACGAGCGCTGAGCGGATCCGCAGCTCGACCCACGGCTCGGAGTTTGTCGTCCTGCGACTGACCACGGATGACGGCCTCCAGGGGATCGCCACCTCGATAGCCCACCGTCCCTCCCTCTCGCGCGCCTTCCTCGACGATGTCATCGCCGAGGTGGTGCTCGGGCGGGACATCCACGAGCGTGAGGCAATCTGGCACGACCTGTACGGGCTCAACCGTCGGATTGTCTTCTTCCCGGTGTACATGCCAGGACCGGTCGACGTCGCGCTGTGGGATCTGGCGGCGAGGGCGGCCGGGCTGCCGCTATATCGGTACCTGGGGGCATATCGCGACCGCTTGCCCGCCTACGCCAGCAGTCAGTTCATGGCCAACGTGGATGACTATCTGGTTGAGGCCAGGCGTTATGCGGAGCTCGGGGTCACCGCCTACAAAGCGCATCCGGGCGGTGACTGGAAGCACCACATCGAGATCTCCGAGGCACTCCGCAGCGAGTTTCCCGATATGACCCTGATGCTCGACCCCGCCGGCGTGGACTACTCGCTGACCGAGGCGGTGAAGGTGGGACGCAAGCTCGAGCACCTGGACTTCCACTGGCTCGAGGAGCCGTTCCACGAACAGTTCGTCGATAAGTATGTGAGCCTCGCCGCCACCCTCGATATCTCGATTGCCGCGACCGAGGCGACGTACGGCGGACCGGCTGGGGTCGCGCAATTCATCAGCGCTAAGGCCTGCGACATCGTGCGCGCCGACGTGGCCTGGAAGTGGGGTGTCACCGGCACGCTCAAGATCCTTCACTTGGCCGAGGCGTTCGGTCTGAACTGTGAATTGCACACGAGCATGAGCGCGATGGACGTCGCGAACCTACACGTCGCCTGCGCCGCCAAGAACTCGGAATTCTTCGAGCTGTACGCGCCGCACGAGCTGTGGTCCTTCCCGCTGCGCAGCGGCCTCAGCCCCAACGAGGCCGGGGACGTCGTCGTACCCGACGGGCCAGGGCTGGGCGTGGAGATTGACTGGGACCTGGTCGACGACTCGACCCGCCACTACCAAGAAGCGCGACTGTGACGGCGCTGGCGACGGGGCTGTCGCACCTTAGGGTCGTCGTGGCGGGCGGCGCCTCGGGGATTGGCCGCGCCGTCGTCGGCACCCTGGCGGGCGCGGGTGCCGCGGTCGTCGTTGTCGACCGACAGGGAGATGCCGCCGATGCGCTCGCCGCCGAGCACGCTGCCGCCGGGCTGAGCGTGGCCGCGGTACAGGCCGACTTGACCCAGCGGGCGGATGTCGCTGGCGCAATAGAGGAAATCTCCTCGGACGGGCCAATCACGACGCTCATCAACTGCGTCGGCGTAAACCGGTTCCATTCACCAGAGCAAGTCGACGGCGCTGAATGGGACGAGCTGGTGGCGGTCAATCTCACCGGCACATGGAACCTTATCTCGGCCGTGCTCCCTCACCTGACGACGGAGCACGCGTCCATCGTTCTTGTCTCCTCCGTCGCCGGTATCTCCGGCATTCCAAAGGCGGCGCCATATACCGCCGCCAAGCACGGTGTCGTTGGGTTGACGCGCGCGCTGGCCCTCGACCTGGGGCCGCAGGGGGTCACCGTGAACGCCATCTCTCCCGGCGTGATCGGGACGCCACTCCTGTGGGCGGCGACGACCGAAACATTCCGCAGCGCGGCGCTCGACCGGACGCCGCTGCGGCGGCTCGGGACGCCAGAGGACGTCGCCGCTGCGATCGCCTTCCTCGTGTCCCCCAGCGCGCGCTGGATCACCGGCACGGTGCTACCGGTCGACGGCGGCCTTACCTGCGGCATTCGATCGAGTCACTGGGAGTGACGAGGTGAGGCTTCGCGGCAAGACCGTCGTGGTGGCCGGTGGAGCCGGGGGAATGGGCGCCGCGATCGCGCAGACGCTCCAGGAGGAAGGCGCGGTGGTGACGCTTGTCGACCGCGACTCAGAGAGACTGGACGCGGTTCGCGCAGCCCTCGGCGCCGAGACGACTACCTATCCCTGCGATCTGACGTCCGAGCAGGAGGTGCGCGACCTCGTCGCCCAGGTCGGCCCTGTCGATGGGCTCGTCAACGCGCAAGGGATCGCGCCCTTCAACGCCCTGGCCGATACCGCGCTCGACGAGTGGCGGGCCGTGATCGACGCCAACCTGACCTCGGTGTTCTTGGCCTGTAGAGAGTTTGGGCGAGCGATGGCGACGGCCACAAGCGGCGCGATCGTCAACTTCTCCTCTACAGCCGGCTCGTTTGGCGTGCCGCAAATGGCCGCCTACACCGCCGCCAAGCACGGCGTGATCGGGTTCACACGCGCGATCGCACTCGAACTTGGCCGCCACGGTGTGCGCGCGAACTGCGTGTGCCCCGGGGCGACACTCACCCCAATGCTGCTGGCGACGCCGGAGGAGTACCGCTCGGCCCGAATCCGTCGAGTGCCGCTCGGACGACTGGCTGAGCCACAGGATCAAGCACGGGTAACCGCGTTTCTGCTGAGCGACGACGCGGCGTATGTAACAGGGGCCTGTATTCCGGTCGACGGGGGCATCTCCGCGCTGGCGCCGGGCACGGCCGAGCGCGACATTCGAGGAGAGTAGCGTGAGTAACTTAGTGCAGCGCGGCGACGCGCCCGCTTGGGAGGCGCCGGCGCCACACGCCCGCGTAATGGGCATCCTGTTCGAGCGTGACATCACCCCGACCCGGAATGTGTCGGCGGGCTTTGTGCTGATCCCACCAGGAGGAGAGCAGCCGAAGTTGAGCAGCCATCCCGGCGTCGAAGAGATCTACTACGTGCTGCGGGGAACGGGCACGTTCGTACTGGGAGAGGAAAATCTGACGGTCCGGCCTGGGTCGGCTGTCTACGTCGGGCCGGATGTATCGCACCGGGCGATCAACGACGGAGAGGTGGAGATGGAGTTGCTCTGGTTCAACTCTCCCCCGGCGTTCGGGCCCGTTGGCAGTTACACCGAGGTGACGCGGGGCTGGACGGACGTACGCGGCTCGACCCATCCAGCGGACGCCACCTGACCAATCCGCGATGCCGTTCTTTCCCGCCAGCGATACCCGAGCGAAGCTCACCTCGCTCTTCGAGGCCCGCGGTGTTCCCGTGGCCGATGCTGCGCTGGTTGCCGAGGAGCTGATCCGTGCCGAGCAGATGGGTATTCACTCGCACGGCGTGATACGCGCCGTCCAGTACGTGAACGACATCGAGTCAGGCCGGGCGCGGCCGGGGGCGCCGGTCATCGTCCTCAGCTCCCACGGGCCCGTGACCGTGCTCGACTGCGGCTTCAACCTCGGTATCGTTGCCGCCCACCGAGCGGTCGATATAGCCCTGGAGGCGGGCCGCGCGCAGGGCGTCGCCGTCGTCGCGACTCGCAACTGCAACCACGTCGGCCGGCTCGGTGCTTACGCTGAGCGCTGCGCGCGCGCGGGCCTCGTCTGCATCGCCGCCGTCGCTATACCCCCGCTGGGTCACTTCGTCGTGCCGTGGGGTGGCGCGGAGGGACGGATAGGCACGAACCCGTTCGCCTTCGGCTTCCCAGCCGAGCCCGATCCGATCGTCGCGGACTTCGCAACGAGCGTGATCCCGGAGGGGCGAATCCGCGCCGCGATGATGAACGGTGACACGTTGCCGCCCGACGCGGTGCTCGACGCGGACGGGCACGTGACGACGGACCCAGAGCGCTTCTACGGACCGCCGCGGGGTGGGCTGCTCCCGTTCGGGGGCCCGGCCGGTCACAAGGGCTACGCGCTCGGGCTACTCGCCGAACTTCTCGGTGGCGCGCTGGCCGGCTATCGGGTCGACGACGACGAACGGCCCATCAACGCGTTCTTCCTGCTCGTGCTCGATCCCGCGTGTTTCGCGCTTCCACAGCCAGTCGAGGAACTCGGCGCGCAGGTGGCCGACTACATGCATAGCTCGCGGGCGGCGCCGGGACACGAGCGAGTACTCGTTCCGGGCGAGCTGGAGTTCATGCGACTCGCGGCCGCCGAGAGGCAGGACGCGATCGAGATCGAGGACGGCGTCTGGACGACGGTCGCCGCGGCCGCCGGCGAGGCCGGCATCACGCTACCTACTCGACGCGACCGAGCCGAGGTATCGGGGTGAACGCGCGGGAGAGACTGCTCGGCGGCGGCCCTAAGTACGGCGCCATTTGCACGCTTGGCGATGCCTTCTCCGTGGAGGTGCTCGGACACTGCGGGTTTGACTGGATCTGTCTTGACCGTCAGCACGGGTCCTTCGGTGAGGGCGAGCTCTACCCCCTGATGCAGGGACTCTCCTCGGCTAGCACGCCGGCGTTGGTCAGAGTGCCGGGGCATGATGGCCCGGCCATCATGCGCGCGCTCGATGCCGGCGCCGCCGGTGTGATCGTGCCGATGATTGAAACCGCTGTCGCCGCAGCGGAGGTCGTGGCCGCGTGTCGATACCCGCCGAGCGGAACTCGTAGTTGGGGACCGACGAGAGCCCGGCACCTAACCGCGGGTTACTCCGCCAGCAAGGCGGACGGGGCGGTCATCTGCGCGGTGATGATTGAGACAGCCGCTGGGCTGGAGAACCTGGACGAGATCGCGTCGGTTCCGGGCCTCGACGGCGTGTTCGCCGGGCCAAGCGATCTCGCGCTAGCCCTTGGCTGCAAGCCGAGCCTGACCGACCCAGACGAGCGAGTCGAGGAGGCAATCGAAGCCGTTGCGGTGGCGTTTGCCGCGCATGGGAAGTTCGCCGGCATTTTCACGGTCGGCGCGCGGCAGGCGGCCCACTGGAGCAGCCGCGGATTCACTCTAATTTCCGTTCACAGCGACCGGCTCCTCATGTCCGAGGGCGCCGAGCAGTTGCTCGCCGAGATTCGCGCGCCTGACGGAGAGCGTGTCTGATGGCCGAAGAAGACCGGGGCACCGTGGCGCAGGGGTCGACATGGCGTGTCGATGCCGGCGAACTGCGCCGGCTCGTGTCCGAGGTGGGTGAACTCTGTGGCTTGCCGGCCGACCACGTGCCGCTATTCGCGGATGGGCTCCTCGAGGCGGACCTGCGCGGGATCCCATCTCACGGCGTCTACCGGCTCGGGATGTATGCCCGCGGGTTTCAGCGCGGCCTGATCAACCCGACCCCTCAGCTGCAGGAGTTCGGAAGCCGGCCGGCCAGCCGTGTACTCGACGGTGACAACGGCCTAGGTTTGATTGTGGGGCAGCTGGCCATGGACCGGTCGATTGAGTTGGCGCAGGAGAACGGAGTCGGCGCGGTTGGTGTCCGTAACAGCAATCACTCCGGAGTGCTGGCCGTGCACGTCCGACGCGCTGCTGTCCGCGGGATGATCGGATTCTTCACCAGCAACGCCCCCGCGTTGATGGCTCCGTGGGGAAGCCGCGAGGCGCTGATCAGCAACAGCCCGTTCGCCTACGCATTCCCCAGCGGGCAGGACCCGGTCATCGTCGACATGGCGTGCAGCGCGGCGGCGCGCGGTCGGATCAGGCTCGCTGCTGCGGCGACCGGAAAAATCCCCCGCGGCTGGGCGCTCGACGCCAACGGCAACGCGACCGAAGATGCGGTCGCCGCAATGCGGGGGCTCGTGCTTCCGATGGCCGAGCACAAGGGCTCGGCGATGGCGATTGCCTTCGAGATCCTTGCCGCGTGTCTGTCCGGTGCGCGCCTCTCCAAGGATGTCCCGCGCGGGTTTCTGAGCGAGTCCGCCGACACGCTTGATTCCTGGGGAGTCGGCCACTTCGCCGTGTCGTTCGACGTCGGTGCGATGCGGCCGTTGGCGGAATTCGAGGCGCAAGTCGATGAATTGGCCACGGCAGTGCGCAGCTCTGCCCCGTCGGGCGCCTTCCAGGAAGTCCAGATGCCGGGAGACGTGGAGCTGCGAAGCGCGAAAGCGCTGGGAGCCACCGGGGTCAACCTCTCGGAGCAGACCGTCGCGGGGCTCGAACGGCTCCGCCGTGAGCTCGGGCTGCAGAGTCCGCTGACACGACTTCCGAAGCAGGAGGCGACTGGGGGTTGATCCAGCAGTTGCACCATGTCTGCATCCTTACGGCGGACGTCGAGGCGCTCGGGGGACGTCTGCACGACGCACTCGGACTTCCCGTTCCCCCGCCGGCGCGTGTCGTGTCCGGGCCGACGCTTGAGCTGCGTACGACGATGCTCCCGATCGGGAACGGCACCTACCTGCAGCTGCTCGAGCCTCACTCCGGACCCGGAGTGGCGGAACTTGCCGCCGCTGGTGAGGGTGCTCTCTTCGAGGTCGCCTTCAAGGTCGACTCGGCAGAACGCGCTGCGAAAGAGGCCGCCAACCGAGGTATCACGCCCACCTCGTTGAACGGCTTGCCTCTCGCGAACGGGTACGCGGTGGCCGGGTCTGGTAGCCGGTACCTGTATTTGCCGAGTACCTCGACGGGCGGGGTCCGCGTCGAACTGATTGAGCCGGCGTCGCCGGCCGGTTGACGATTCATCGGAAGACTTAGCGACTGAGTGACTGAGTGATTGCATCTCTGCCAAAACGCTGTTATGATCGCGCGCGCTGGACTTTTGACGTCCGACGAGGGTTTGGAGAGGTGGACTAGATGAATTGGCGGCTGGCTAGGATCTCTGTGGCCGGGGTGGCCTCCCTGGCGCTTTTTGCCGCGGGGTGCGGAAGTTCGAGTTCGACGACATCGTCAGGAACGCCCGCGGCGACGACGACGGCAGGCGCGACAAGCGCAACGAATGCCTCGGCGACAAAGACCAACGCCCTCGCGGGGAAGACCCTTTGCATCTCAAACCCAGTGACGGTCGATCTGCTGACCCAAGCCTGGGCTGACATGAACCAGGCCGCGAAGCAGTCTGGCAATGGTCTTCACATCGACGTGACTACCGCCAATGGCAACACCTCGATGCAGCTCTCGCAAGCATCGCAAATGGTCACCTCAGGAAACTGCTCGGCGATCGCAGCCGTTCCGCTGGATGGGGCCGGGTGGAACTCGGTCGTCGCGGCCGCGCAGAAGAAGGGCATCCCCTTCTTCAATCACAGTTCGGAGGTCATCAAGGGCGTCACCGAGTTCTACGCGTTGAATCAGTACCAAGGCGGCTACAACGTGGGTAAGGTCGCCGGGCAATGGCTGAACTCGCACAACCCGTCGGCCGGCGTTGGCGTCATCGACGACCCCTCGAGCTCAGGGCTGCACGCCCGCGCACAGGGGTTCACGACCGCGGTAAAGGCGACGGACCCCAAGGCCCAGATCTACACCGCCGGAGAGGCCGGGGCTGACACCCCGAGCGGCGCGACCGCGGCGTCAAACCTGCTCGTCGCGCACAGCAACATCGCGGTGCTCTTCGGCTACAACGACCCCACCGGCCTGGGCGCCTATCAGGCCGCGGTCAGCGCCGGGCACACCGACCCGTCAAAGTTCTTCGTGAGTTCGGTTGACGGAACGACCCAGTCGATTCAGAAGATCGCGCAAGGCACGATCTATCAGGCGGTCGCCTCCTACTGGTTCCGGTACAGCTTCCCCGCGATGGAGCGCGACATTGAGCGAGTACTGCTCGGTCAGACGGTGCCGAAGACCGCTGTGATCACCGGAAACCTGATCACGAAGGCAAATGCCAACGCGGCGCTGGCGGCGCTCGCGAACCCGTTTGCGCCTGCGAACAGCCCGAGCGTGTGGTGCAAGGCACTCGGCTTTACCAACGTCGTCGCGACGGGATCGGAACCGCCTCCGCCGAGCCAGAACGGTTGCCGAGCTGCGGTGATCCCGAAGGGGTAGCGTGAGTGCCATCGTGGCATATGACGGCCGCCGCACACGCCGTCGAGCTCGGCACCTCGGCGGCAGCGGCGTTGGAGTTCACCGCGACGGATCGGACAGCGCCGGGCCTAGGCTCGGCGCTGTGCCGCGGCGGGGGTGACGGCTCGGAGAGATGCTCAGATGCGAGGGAATCACCAAGTACTTCGGCGCCATCTGCGCAGTCCAAGACGTCTCGATGGAGGTACGTCCGGGTGAGATTCTCGCTCTCGTGGGCGACAACGGGGCTGGCAAGAGCACACTGATACGAATCATCAGCGGCGTCGAGCGCCCTGACCGCGGCTCGATCTGGTTCGCCGACAAGCAAGTGGCGCGGCTGACACCGCGCACGGCTCGCCAGTTAGGCATCGAGACCGTTCACCAACACCTCGCATTGTGTGACAACCTGAGCGGCGC
>DATBYI010000033.1:0-11809 GCA_036513815.1 Solirubrobacteraceae bacterium | reverse complement strand
TCCGGGGCCGGGGTGATGCCGACGTCGACCACGCGCTCGCCGCGCACATGGCCGTCGATCAGTTCGCCCATCACCAAACGCTCCCCGGGACGGAGCTCGAACTGGCGCAGGTTGACCGATCCCCGGCGCAATCGAACGCCTTCGCTCTCGATCTCGCCGACCCGTCCGGCGCCCACGAACACTCGCCGGCGACCAACCGCGGCGACGAACCCGTTGACGCGCGGAGGCCGCCCGCCAAGGTCGATCACGACGTCGACGAGACGGCCGACGTCAGCGCCGTCGGCTCCGATCAAGGGCAAACGCGTGAGACGCGTCACGTAGACGATTCGGTCCGCCACGGAGGAAAGCCTAGAGCGGCCCGGCCCACGATGCGGAGGGCGGTGTTACCGTTGAAACGGTTGTCGCTCGTGGACGGCAATGGATTGTTCAACCGCCTGCTGATCGTGGTGCTCGTGCTCGGAGTTGGGGCGAGTGTCGGCGTCGCGCTGTCCGCATGCGGCTCGTCGTCCGCGGTCATCTCCACCTCCACCTCGGGCGCCACGGCCAGTGTCCCCAAGGCCCATCCCCAGGCGGTCGATCCGACCGCGGGACAGCAGGCCGCCGTCGTGACGCCGAGCGATCCGGTCGGCGACGTCAACGCGCACGCGCCACCCCTGTCCGAGGTGCGCAAAGAGCTCCGTGAGGAGTTCATCGCCGTGAAGGTCAACAACGCCAGCTACATCGATCCGCTCCAGTTCGTCACGCATTGGGAGCGGACCGACCAGGGAGTGGACGCGCAGCTGCCCGTGGGGGCTCCGATCCTCGCCCCCTGCCGGGTGAAGATCCTGGGCATCAGCCCCAACTGGTATGCGGGCCAGCCGCTCGTGTATTTCGAGCTGCTCGACGGCTACGACGCGGGCAAGGTGCAGTACGTCGCCGAGGAGATCACCAACGTGGCCAAGCCGGGTTCGATCCTCCAGCAGGGCCAGGCCATCGCCCGCTACGCCCCGTCGGGCACCGCCATCGAGTACGGCTGGTCGACGCTGAACGGCATCACGCTCGCGCGCGCGACGACGGGCTACGAGGAGGGCCAGATCACACCGGCGGGCACGGCCATGCGCGACTGGCTGAACAGCCTTGGCGCGGGCGCGGGGCCCTGGCCGCCGGCCTGATCGAGTCGCTCAGAACACCGAGTTCCGCGGGTCGCCGACCAGCACCGCCTCGGCTTCCCTGAAGCGCTCATTCATCGCCCGGGTCTCGAGAAAGGTCATGAGCAGCCGCGCCACCGGCACGCGCTGGCGCCAGAGGACCGCGACCCGCGTCGTGGCGCCGCCCTCGAAGTGCGCCATCGCCACGTCCCTGGACAGCGTGGCCGAAACGAATGACGAAGGCGCCCGTTCCCGATCATCCAGCGTTCCGTCCGTCGCCGCCCCGCGGTAGAGGAGGGCGCTCGGTTGGCCCAGGATGCTCCACAGCGCCTGCGTGAAGGCCAGCCGGCCGACGAGGTGCCGTGCCCGGCGCGGCTTTGACCACGCCCCGTCGAACAGCCTGGGATCGCGCACGACCTTGCCCCGGTAGGGGCACAGCCCGAGCTCAGCGAGCACGATCGCGTGCCCCTTGACGAGCTCACCCGACCGAGGGTTGCTGACGAACTTCGTGCTGAACTGCCGCTCGAGCTCGGCCACGTCCTGGTCGGCCATCACCGCTTCGAGCAGGCCGAAGAGCTGCTCCTCGCCGAACCGGCGCTCGATGCACCCGGCGAGGTCCACCTCGACCGCGAGCTCGTCGCTCACCCGGTCACGCAACGTGGCGCTCTCCTCGGCGATGCGCTCGAGGGTCTCCTCGCGGACGCCCGGATCGCAATCGATCGTCAGCTCCCGGTCGAACCGCTCGAGCGCTCGCTCGAGCTCGGTCACCGCCGCGGCGCCGGCAAGGTCAGCGTCGCGCGCGAACTGAAACCGCGCGACCTCCTCGAGCGGCAGCTCCCAGCGGGCACCGGCGTCCTCAAAGGCGCCGATCTCGAGCTCAAAGCCGCCCCGGCTCGGATCGACCGAGACAATCGTGATCGGAGTGCGCCGCGCGTCGAGCAGCCGACCGCGATTGCCGGGCACCAGGTGACGAAGCGCCCCCGCCTCGAACTCGGAGTCGGGCGCGGCGTCGGGATCGGAGGCGTAGACGGCGTCGGCCACGCCCCGTATGTTCGCCTCCTCAGACCGCGAGCGTGACGACGACCCTGGAGACACACCATGAAAGCGATTCAGTACAGCCGGTTCGGAGCCCCCGACGTGCTCGAGCTGGTCGAACTGCCCGATCCTCATCCGGGGCCCGGACAGATCCGCGTCGCGGTGCGCGCCGCGGGCGTGAACCCGATCGACTGGAAGGTGCGGAGTGGCTTGCGGGGCGGCGACCTTCCACAGCAGACCGGTCGAGAGGCCGCAGGGGTCGTCGACGAGGTCGGTGAGGGCGTGACCGACGCAGCCCCGGGCGATGAGGTGTTCGGCTTCGCCGCGGGTGGCGGTGGCGCCGCCGAATTGGCGCTGCTGTCCGATTACGCGCCGATCCCGCCCTCGCTCGATTTCGTGGGCGCGGCCGGCCTGCCCGTGGCGGTGGAGACCGCGGTCCGCACGCTCGACCTGCTCGGCGCGGGCGCCGGCAGCACGGTGCTGATCAACGGCGCGGCCGGCGCGGTTGGGAGCTCGGCGGTGCAGATCGCGCGGGAGCGCGGCGCGCGCGTGATCGGGACGGCCAGCCCCAACAACCACGACTACCTGCGCTCGCTCGGTGCCGAGCCGACCACCTACGCCGACGGGCTCGTGGAACGCGTGCGCGAACTCGCGCCCGGTGGCATCGACGCTGCACTGGACGCCGCCGGCGCCGGTGAGCTGCCCGCGCTCGTCGAGCTGACCGGCGACCCCCAGCATGTGGTCACGGTCGCCGACTTCAACGGCGCGCGCGCGACCGGCGCCAGGTTCAGCGGCGGTCCCGGGACCGCGCGAGCCGTCCACGCCCTGGGCGACATCGGCCCGCTGATCGAGGCAGGGCGTTTCTCGCTCCCGGTGGCGCAGACGTTTCCGCTCGAGCGGATCGCCGATGCGCACCGCCTGAGCGAGACGGGCCACGTCCGCGGCAAGCTCGTTCTGCTCGTCGGCTGATTTTTGATCAGGGTCGCCGGCGCACCCGTCACTCGCGGCCGAGGATCTCCTCGAGTGGGCGCGTGTTGAGCACGTCCGCTGGCCCGGCCCAACCCCGGCGGGCAGTCTTCACCGCGAGCTCCATGTTGCCGAGCCCGAGCACCGAGTGAGCATCGGTTGAGCAGACGATCTCGACGCCGGCTCGTAGCGCGTCCCTGACGTGCTCGCTGCTCAGGTCGAGGCGGAGGGGCAGGCCGTTGACCTCGACGGCGATCCGCTCCTCGAGCGCGACCTCGAACACGCGCTCGAGGTCGAGTGCATTCTCGGGACGCCGGTTGATGTAGCGGCCGGTCGGGTGGCTGAGGCAGCGCACGTAAGGATTGCGCATCGCCTCTTCGACTCGCGCGGTCATCTGGGGCCGAGGCATCCGCTGGCCGCCGTGCACGCTCGCCTGGACCCAGTCCAGCTCGGCGAGGACGTCGTCGGGCAGGTCGAGCCGGCCGTCGGGCAGGATGTCGCACTCGATTCCGCGCAGAATGCGGAACGGCGCGAGCCGCTCGTTGGCCACGGCGATCTCCTCGCCCTGACGGCGCACGTCGTCGGCTTTCAACCCCTGCACGGCGCCGACCGCCGGCGTGTGGTCGCAGATCGCCATGTAGTCGTAACCGCGCTCGCGCGCGGCGAGGCCCATCTCCTCGACGCTCGCGCGCCCATCCGACCACGTCGTGTGGCAGTGCAGGTCGCCCCGGATCTGGGCCAGCTCGACGAGCGCCGGGGGCTCACCCCGGAAGGGCTGTTCGCGCAGCTCGGGTGGGCACCAGGGGACGCCGAGAGCGCGGTAGACGGCGTGCTCATCGGGGCCATCGGGGAGCGGCTCGAGCGCCGCGACGTACGCCGGGGCGCCGGTGGCGCGGAGGAGCGCGGTGCCGAACCGCTCCGGTTCGGCGACCGTGAGCTCGACCGGGACTCCGTCCACCGTGACCCCGACGGCTCGCCGATCCTCGCGCTCGATCACCCCCACGATCTGGGGTAGCTCGGCGAACCGCGACACCACGCCGCTCGGATCGGTGGCGCCGTCACACACCACCGCGAGGCGTTCGCATGAGTCGCGCCAGCGTCGCACGTCGCCGGCCTCGGCGCCGTCGAGCGCGGCGGCAATGCCCCCGACGAGCTCTCGCGCGCGGTTCAGCAGCAGCCCCTGACGCGGTCTCGCGTCGTGCGGGGCGGCGAGGGCCTCGCGCAGCCGCGCCTCGGTCTTCGGACCGATGCCCGGGACGCTCGCCAAACGGCCGGCAGCGGCCGCCTCGCGCAGCTCGTCCGCGGTGCGCACGTTCAGCGCACGCGCGAGCTCGATCGAGCGCTTGGCGCCCAGGCCCAGGTAGCGACCGAGCCCGACGAGATCGGGAGCGAGCTCGCGCTCGAGCTCCGCCAGCTCCTCGATCTGGCCCGTTTCGATCAGCTCACGGAGCCGCGACTCGATCCCGGAACCGATCCCCCGCAGCTCGCGCACGCGACCCGCTCGGACGAGGTCCTCGACGGGCAGCGCCGCGCCCCGGATCGTCTCGGCGGCGCGGCGATACGCCCGGGCCGTGTACGGGTTGGCTTCGGCCAGCTCGAGCAGCGTGGCGAACGCATCAAGGCGGTCAGCGATGTGCCGGTTGTCCACGCGCGTTAGTTTCCCGACTCATGGACCGGCAACCGAACCTCCTCGTCCTCCAGCACATCACGTGCGAGCCGCCCGGCGCCTACGAGGACGAGCTGCTCGAGCGCGGAGGGTCGCTCGTGCGGGTGATGGTCGACCGCGGGGAGCCGCTCCCCGACTGGCGCGAGTTCGACGGGATCGTCGCGATGGGCGGCCCAATGGGCGCCTATGAGGACGAGCGGCTGCCGTGGCTGACGGGCGAGAAGCGGCTGATCGCCGACGCGGTCGCCGGCGGGATGCCGGTGTGGGGCGTGTGCCTCGGCGCGCAGCTCCTGGCCGCGAGCCTGGGCGCGGACGTCTCGCCCGGGGCGGAGCCCGAGGTGGGCGTGCTCGCGGTGCAGCGGACCGCCGGCGCCTCCTCCGACCCGGTGTTCTCGCTCTTGCCGGATGAGTTCGTCGCGCTCCAGTGGCACGGCGACACTTTCACGTTGCCGGCCGGCGGTCTGCAACTGGCGCGCTCGGGGGCCTACGAGCAGCAGGCATTCGTCGTGAATCGCGCCTACGGCATCCAGTTCCACATCGAGGTCGACACGGGCCTCGCCACCGAGTGGGGCGACGTGCCCGCCTACGCCGACAGCCTCGAGGCGATCATGGGCGCCGGCGCGCTGCCGCGTCTGGTTGACGAAGTCGCCGCGCACGAGACGCAGATGACGACGCTAGCGCGCGACCTGTTCGGGGCGTGGCTCGACCGCGTGGTCGACCCGTGGATCGCGGACGGCGCGGACCCCACCGACCACACGGACCGCGCGGCCGTCTCTGGGTCATAACTGCACACTCGGCGATCGGCAGGGCTCGAGTGTGCGGTTGTGCGCCGCATATGGCGCTGAATGCACATTCACCGCCGGCGGGGCGTCGAGTGTGCGGTTGTGACCCTTGCGCCTCTGACCCTTGCGCCTCTGACCCTTGCGCCTCTGACCGCTGCCGCGCGTGGCGGTCAGGCGTGCAAGGGCGAGCGGTCGCCGACCGACCAGTTGTGGCCGAAGGGGTCGCGGAACCCGCCCTGACGGTGGGTCCCCCACGGCGTCTCGTGATCGACGGCCGGTGACGCCGCGGTGGCGCCGGCCGCGAGCGCGCGCTCGACGAACGCATCGGGGTTCTCGACGAACAGCTCGATCCGCACGCTCGTGAACCCGGCGCGATCGGGACTCGTTTCGGTCGGGTTGCCGGGGTTGACCTCGTGTAGGAAGAACGGGGCGCCGGCGACGTGCAGCCCGGCGACGCCACCGAGGTTCCACAGCTCGGCGGCGCCGAGGGCCTCGCGATACCAGGCGATGGCCGCCTCGGCATCCGGCACGATCAGCATCACAGAGATGGCGGGGCCGCCGGCGACCGCGGCCGGGAAAGCCGGGGCCGGGTCGACCGCCGGGGCCGGGTCGACCGCCGGCGCCGCGCCGACCGCCGGGGCCGCGCCGACCGGCGGGGCCGGGTCGACGTCCGGCGCCGCAACGAGCGCCGGGCCCGTCGTGCCGCCCCACTCCTCCGGCGCCACGTCGGCGATCGACTCCGAGAACGTCCAGTGGTGCCCCCCGAGATCCTCCGCCGTGTACTGGCGCTCGCCGTAGGGAAAGTCGCGTGGCTCGGCCAGGATCGTGGCTCCCCGCGCGCGAGCGCGCTCACAGTGCCCGGCCGCGTCGGCCACCCGGACGAGCAGCGACACCTGCCCGGGCAGCGCCCTCGAGGTGCGCGGCTCGGTGATCGCCACCGTGCACCGGCCGATCGACAGCTGGGCGCGGTGATCGCCGACGTGCCAGCGCTCGACCAGCCCGAATGTGTCGCACAGCCACGCGATCGCCTCGGTTACGTCGTCGTAGACGAGTTCGGGGATGACCGTGCACGCGGGCATCGTCCGGTTATCGACGTGCGCTGAGGCCGCAGACACGAGCGGCGCGTGATCACCGTGCGAAACGATCCCGACGAGGTTGCCGCCCGGATCCAGGAACGAGGCGAGCAGGCGCGGCCCGTCCGGCGTCGGCCCCTCGCGAACGGTGGCGCCCAAGCTCTCTGCCTCCTCCAGGACCCGCGCAACGTCGGGCACGTTGATCCACCCGACCGGTCCCGCCTCGGGAGACGCCGGCCGGTCGGTGACCCACTGCCCGATCAGTCCCGGGGCCTCGAAGCCAGTCTCGGGCGGGTCGACGGTCCAGCCGAACAGCCCCTCATAGAAGCGCGCGGAGACCGTCACGTCCTCGGCCGGGATTTGCAGATAGCAGAGCTGACCACGCGCCAGACCCGGGATCGAGGTTGCCTCCTGGTCGCGTTCGGTCATCGGGATAAGCTTGACAGCCGTGTCAAGTTTCTCGCGACCCGATCGGCCCCGCCGCGCCGACGGTCGCCGCAACGCCCAGCGCATCCTCGACGCCACCGCCGCGCTACTCGCCACCGACCCGGGGGCGACGCTCGAGCAGGTCGCCGCGCGCGCTGGTCTCTCGCGCGCCACCGTCTACCACCACTTCGAAAGCCGCGACACGCTGCTCGACGCCCTGACCGAGCAGTCCGTCCGCGAGGTGAGGGCCGCGCTCGACGCCGCATATCCGGACGAGGACAGCGCCACCGCGGCCATGGAGCGCATGCTGCGCGCCGCCTGGCAAGTGGTCGGCCGCTACCGAGGTCTGGTGATCGTCAACCCGCAGCGGCTCGAGCGCTCGGAATTGCGCGCACGCCTGGCTCCAGCGCTCGCGCCCGTCCGAGCGGTGATTAGCCGCGGTCAGCAGAGCGGCGAGTTCGATCCGGAGCTCCCCGTCGAATGGCTCCTCGGCATCCTCACCGACATCATCCACGCGGCGAGCCGGCAGGTCAGCGCCGGCGCGATGGACGCCGACGAGGCCGAACACGCGCTGCTCCGGACGGCGCGCGCGACACTCAGCTCGCACGCCTATACGATGTCCGCGGCCAGACCGACACACCGCCGCTCACGACATTGAAGCTCGGCATCCACTTCGGACACTTCGATCTACCCGGCGGTACCGAGGCGCTGGCCGGGACGGTCGCCGAGGTCGCCCAGGCCGCCGAGCAGGGCGGCTGCTCGATCTTCACGCTGATGGATCACTGGTTCCAGATGGACCGTGTGGCCCCGGCACAGGACCCGATGCTCGAGGGTTACACCACCCTGGGGTTCCTCGCGGCCCACACTCAGCGGATCACACTCGGTCTGCTGGTGACGGGTGTCACCTATCGCTACCCGGGGCTGCTCGCCAAGATCGTCACCACGCTCGACGTCCTATCGGGTGGTCGCGCCCAGCTCGGCCTGGGGGCGGCCTGGTACGAACGCGAACACCTCGGACTCGGCGTCCCGTTTCCACCCATCGCGGAGCGCTTCGAGCGGCTCGAGGAGACGATCCAGATCTGCAACCAGATGTGGAGCGATGACGACGGGCCGTACAGCGGGCGTCACTACCAGCTCGCCGAGACGATCTGCTCACCGCGCCCACTGCAAACCCCGCGGCCGCGCATCCTCATCGGAGGTAGCGGCGAGCGCAAGACGCTCCGCCTGGTGGCGCAGTACGCCGACGCGTGCAACCTGGTGGCGATAAGCCCCGAGGTCGCGGCGCACAAGCTCGAGGTATTGGAGCGTCACTGTGACGCCGTCGGGCGGGATCCGGCGACCATCTCCAAGACGATCCTCACCGTCGACAGTGACCCGCTGACCGATGAGGACGAATTCATCCGGAGGATGGACGAGTACGCCGGGATGGGAATCGAGCTCGTCGAGTTGGTTCCGCGCGGCGAGGACCCGGTGGCGGTGATCACACAGATCGGCGAGCGGGTCGTCCCGCGCCTGGCCGAGCTGGGCCCGTCGCCGTCGTAGTCCGCACAAAGCCGGACAAACCGTTGACCAAGCGCCAGACGGTCAGGTTACCGCGACACGACAGAGCCAACCCTTGTCAAACCACTTGGCGCTCCGTAGCTTTTAGGCGTGGGCGATACGGGGGCCTTGCTCAACGGAATGAGGCAGGTCGGAGATCCGAGCGCGGACTCGGTCGTCGACGAGCTTGCGCGCACGCAGCAGATCCGCAGCGTCAGCCGGACCCTGCGTGACCTCGTCGAGAACGACCAGCCCGTGCCGGCTGACCTGCCGCTGTCGCTCGCGCGATGGCTCGAGACGTCCGGAGAGGTGCCCCGCTGGGCTGACCGCGACCGGCTCGAGCGCGGTTGCAGAGCCGTCGTCGAGCACGGACCGCAGGTGTGCGTTGCGCTGGCCACCGCATCCCTCGTCTACTGCTACGCCGGCTATCCCGGGGTGAAGGCGCTCACCTTCAGTCGCCGGCTGGACCACGACGCCGTGCGCCGCGTGGGCGAGACCGCGCAGTTCGTGCTCGCCGTAATGGCGCCTGGATCGCTCCACCGCGGCGGTCGCGGCATCCGCAAGATCCAGAAGGTCCGCCTGCTGCACGCGGCGATCCGGCACCTCGTCGGGGCGAGCGGGCGCTGGTACACCGAGGCGGACGGAGTGCCCATCTGTCAGGAGGACCTCGCGGGGACGCTCATGTCGTTCACCTGGATCGTCATCGACGCCCTGCGCAAGCTCGGCGTCCGCGTCGACGACGACGAGGCGGAGGACTACTACTACCGCTGGCGGGTGATCGGGGAGATGATGGGCATCACGCCCGCCGCGATCCCGGCCGATCTCGCTGATGCCCGCGCGCTGACCGACGAGATCGCCCGACGTAACCACCGGCGCTCGCCCGAGGGGATCGAGATGACACGAGCCTTGTTCGAGCTGCATTCCGCCTCGCTCCCGGTCGGCTTCGCCGGGGCGGCGCCCGCGCTGACGCGCTTCCTGCTCGGCGACGAGGTCGCCGCGCTCGTCGACCTGCCACGCACCCGCTGGGATACCGGCCTGTGCTGGCAGGCGGGCGTCGGACGCGCGCTCGACCGGGTGCAGTCAGCACGGGGGCCGATCGGTTCACTGACCAAGATGGTGGGCGCCGGAATGCTGAACCAGCGCGTCGTCGACATGGCCGGCGGTCGGAGCGCGAGTTTCTCGATCCCGGTGCCCCCCGAGCTCCAGCGCCGATGGGCGGCGAGCGGGATCTTCCCGAGCATCGACCAAGAGCTGATCCAGCTCGCCCAAGCCGAGCCGGCGTGACCGCTACCGGCGAGACGTCGGTCGACCAAACCGCGGTCCGGACCGCGGTCGATCGCGCGCGCGAGGTCCTTTGGCGAACCCAGCGGCCGGACGGCTCATGGGAGTCACGCTGCGACATGGGCACGATGCCGACGGCACAGGTGCTCGTGGTGCTGCATCACGTTGGGGCACTGTCGGCGGCCGACGCGGCCGAGGGGGCCCGATGGCTCCGCGCCCGGCAGTCGGCCGACGGCTCCTACCGCTCACACCCGATCGCGGACGTCGGCGACCTCGGCGCGACCGCCTGCGCCTGGGCCGCCCTTCAACTCTGCGCGCCGCACGACAGCGGCGACGCGATCGCCGACGCCCGTGCCTGGATCGAGGCCCACGGCGGGACCGCGGCGGTGAGCGACGCGTTCGCGCGGGGCGACCCGGCCGTCGTCTTCCTGGCCCTGGCCGGGCTCGTCGATCCATTCGCACTCCCCTGCCCGCCCATGGCGCCCGCCCTGATCCGGCCGCTCGTCAGCTTCATGGAGCGACGCTTTCATTCCGGCATCCTGATGGTGAGCGGCGCGCTGACGCTGATCGTCCACCGGCTGCGCGGCGACTGGGTCGGGGATGGGCCACCGCCCGGCGAGCTCGCGCGCCGGTTCGCCAGCCGCACGCTCAGCCTGCTCGCCACGTTCCACAACCGTGACGGAAGCTGGAACGCGAGCACGACCCAGACCGCGCTGATCCTCCCCGCGCTGCGCGCGGCTGGGCTGGGCAACGATCACCCGATGGTCGCGCGGACGGTGGCGTGGCTCGAGGCGCAGTCCGAGCGCGACGACGACGGTCTTTATTTCGCGGCGTTCGGCAGTCCGGTGTGGTGCACCGCGGCCAATGTGCGCGCGCTCGTCACCGCCGGCGCCTCACCCGCCGACGAACGAGTCGGTCGCGCGCTCGGCTGGCTGATCGACACGCAATCGCAGCTCGAGCAGCCGGCGGTCGACAACCGCAATCCCGGCGCGCCGCGGGTGGGCGGTTGGGCCTTCCAGCCGGGGAACGAGACGATGGTCGACAACGACGACACCGGCGCGGTGATGGCCGCGTTCGGCGACGCCCTCTCTGGGGCGGAGCTCGAAGCGGGGCTCCGCACGCGCGTAGCCGCCTCGCGCGATCTCGGCCGCGACTGGCTGCTCGGCATGCAGAATCCGGACGGCGGCTGGTCGGCGTTCGTCCACGGCCTGCCCGCAAAGCGCCCGGGGCCGCTCTTCAGCGGACCGGTGGAGGTGTCGCTCGAGGACCCGGTCGGTGCGCTGCGCACGCTGATCGACCCGCCCCGCGAGCTCGGCGACCCGTCGACCGAGGACCTGACGGGGCGCGTCCTCGACGGTCTCGGCCGGCTCGGGCTCACGACCACTTCCCCGGCCGTAGGCAGCGCGATCGAGTTCCTCCGCGCGCAGCAGTTCGACCACGGCGGCTTCTGGGGGCGCTGGACCGTCAACTACCTGGCCTCGACCGCGTGCGTGCTCCAGGGTCTGGCCCGCGTCGGTGTCGACATGTCCGAGGCGTGGGTGCGCCGCGCCGTCGGCTTCATCCTCGAGCGCCAGAACGACGACGGAGGCTGGGGTGAGCTCGCCGACTCTTACCGCGACCCGGCGCTCGCCGGCCGCGGGCCGAGCATGCCGCCGCTCACCGGACTCGTCCTGACCGGGCTGATCGACGCGGGCGAGACGTCATCCGAAGGCGTCCTTCGTGGCGTCGCCTACCTGCTCGAACAGCAGTCCCCCGACGGCGGCTGGCCGCACGGCGACTGGCTCCAGGCCATCGTCCCGCCCGACACCTTCTACATCCTGGCCGAGGCGGCCAGGCACTACCCGATGGAGGCCCTCGCTCGCTGGCTCGCGGTGGCGTGAACGCCTAGGCAGCCGGCGCGGCGTTGTACTCCTC
>DATBYI010000032.1:0-12716 GCA_036513815.1 Solirubrobacteraceae bacterium | reverse complement strand
CGGGTTGCCGAGCCCGACGATCAGCCAGTCCACTAGCGGGGCGCCATCCAATTTAGGATTGTCGGCGGCGCCTTGCGGCGGCGCCAATCAGGCTCGTCGGCAGCGCCTGACGGCGGCGCCTTAGTGGGGGGCTACTCGCTCTCGTCCCCGCCCTCGGTCTCGCCGGCAGCCTCTTCGCCGGCTGCCTCCTCGCCCTCCTCGCCGGCGGCGCCCTCGGCCACCAGCTCGGTCTCCTCCTCGATCTCTTCCTCGGCCTCGGCCTGCAGCTTCGGCGGCGTCAGCGTGGCCACGACGGTCTCTGGATCGTCGGTGAGGGTGACGCCCCGCGGAGGAGTGAGCGCCTCGAGCGTCACCGTGTCGCCGATCTGCAGTGCAGAGACATCGTGGTGGATCGCGTCCGGAATGTCGCCCGGCAGAGCCTCGATCGTCAATTCGCGGGTGACCTGCTCGAGCACGCCGCCCTCCTTGACGCCCGGCGCGTTCTCCGCGCCGGTCAGGTCGAGGACGACGGTGGCGCCGATCGCCTGATCGAGCCGGACGCGGAGCACGTCGATGTGGACCGTCGCGCCGGTGACCGGGTGGCGGGTCAGCTCCTTGACCACGACGGGCGTGCTGCCGGCGCCGCTGATGCTGAGCTCGAGCACCGCGCCCGCGTGCTGGAGGGCGTGGCGTAGCTCCCGCTCGCCGACCTGAAACGCGATCGGCTCCTCGCCACCGCCGTAGACGATGCCGGGCACGTTGCCGGCGCGGCGCAGGCGGCGAGCCGCGCGCGATCCGGCCGCTTCGCGGCGCTCGACGGGAAGGGATGTTGACTGCCTGGTGGCCATGACCGTCCGCGATGGTAGCGAGCCCGTTCGTTGGCGGTGGCGCCGGCGCTTTTTGATGGCGCTCAACACCTCGAGCACCCCCTTCACCAGAGCACAACACCGCGCTAAGCTTGCCGTTATGTCGGGCGACGCTCAGCTGATGCTGATGATCGCCGGGATGCACCTCCTGGGGCTGGTGTGTGCGGCGGTGTTGATCATCCCCGCGCTCCGCGAAGACCCAGAGTTCCCGCCTCGTCACTCCGATCCGGGGTCGGACGGTGGCGGGGGTAGCGGCCCGGGCCGGCCGCCATTGCGTCCCGACCGGCCGCGCGGAGGCATTCCTCTGCCGGACGCCGAGCAGGCGCGAGTTCGCCTGCGCGATCACCGCAAGTTGTCAGAGCAGCTGCCAAGGCCGGAGCGCCGCCCGGCACGCGAACCCGTCCGCACGCCGGTCCGAGTCCGCACTCACTAGCGCCGCAGTCACTAGCGCCCGACTAGGTGATCCGCGCCGGGCAGTCGGCGTCGGCGGCCAGCCGGGGAGTCACCGCAAGCAACTCCACGTGGAGACCGGTCAGCACGTTGCCGGTCCGGCGCACGCGAACGCACTGCGTGATCGGAAGCGACGTGCCGACGATCCAGGCCACCCTGGCCGTCCCTTCCTCGCCGACGATCGAGAAGTTCGATGACGGCGTGAGTTGGGCAATCGAGACCGCGCCGGAGTGCTTGAGACGTGAGGCGTTCCTCGCCGCCCGCTCCCGGCACGAGGCGCTCGCCCGGCAGTCGAGGATGTCGCCGAGCACGGCGTCGACGTCGCCTCGCGCCTCCGCCGTCACGAGCGCGGTAATCGCCGACTGCTCGGCGCTGTTGGCGCTGAACACCCGCGCCAGGAGACCACTGATGATCAGGAACACGACGATGGCGGCGGCGATCACGAGCAGGTAGGCGCGGCGCATCGCCGCGATGCTAGGGGGCCGTGTCGATCGGGCGGTCCTTGACGCCAGCGAGCGCTGAAGGCCCGCGCGCCCGCCTACTCGCTCAGCTCGAGGAACCGCTCAACCGACGCCTCCTGGTGGTCGAGGCGCTCGGCGAGGGCACGGGCGTGCTCGGCGGCCGCCTCCAGGAAGTCTTCGACGCATCGCTCGGGATCGTCGGCCAGCGGATAGATGCGTGCCATGTCCTGCTGCGCACACGCGATCCCCATCGGGGGCTTGCCGGCCGCCAGCGTGCGGGCGCCGCACACCGGCGTCACGATCAGGTGGGACTCGGGCGCGACCAGCGCGGTCGGCAGCAGCCGGTGGGCGGGCAGGCGCACCGACAACTCGATCGAGTGATCGACGCTGACGTTGCTCCCCAGCAAATCTCCGAGCGGTTCGCGCCAGACGTCGAGCACCACGTCGGCGCCGACGAGCGCGTCCCGGAACGCGGTCGCCTGCTCGATGTAGAGCCGCTCGGCCTCGTCCCGGTCGTCCGCATCGGCCAGATCGAGGTCACACGGGACCCGGAGCATCTCGCTCGCCGAGATGGTGGTTCCGGCTCCCCGGCTCCCGCGCGTCACGTAGGTCTGAAGCGTCCCGAGGTCCCTGCGCCCGTGGAAGATGACCGTGACCGAGTCGCTGAGCGGCAGCCCTCCGACCTTCAGCGAGACCGCCACCGCGGAGGAATCGTCGAGCAGCGCCCGCCTCAGTAGGCTCTCCGCCCCGCTGTCGTCCTGCCTGGAGTCCTCGTCAAGCATCTCGGCTGCCTCCTACCGTTCAACTTGTTGCCGCGCAGTTAACGTTTTACTCCATCGGGCCGCTGGATCCGCCGGATCCGCCGGATCCGGAGGCCGCCATCCGGGGTAGGCTCCATCCCACGATGAAGATCCTCTACAAGCCGTTCGCGATCATCGCCGCGCTGATTGGCGCCCGCATCGCGAAGGCCATCTTCAAGGCCGTGTGGTCGCGGATCGACGACGCGGAGCCGCCCAAGCCCACGACCGCCGACGCGAGCTTCCCCAAGGTGGTCGGCGCGGCCGCGCTCGAGGCGGCCACGATGGCCGGAGTGGGCGCCGCCGTCGACCGCGCCGGCGCACGGACGTTTCACCATCTGACTGGTATCTGGCCAGGGGACAAGGAACAGAAGAAGGAGTGACGCGGCGCCCGCCCCCGCGCACCCGCCACCGACCGCTCCTCCGGCGCCACCGTCCAGCTCTCGAGCCCGACCCGCATCCAGTCGGGAATCGGCGTCTTGACCCCGGTCTCGCGGTTCACCAGCACATGGCGTAGGTCGGCCTCGGCCACCAGCTCGCCCGGGCGCCGCGCCGAATGCTCCGTGCGGAAGCTCGTGTTACCGAGGTGCGTCACGGCCACGGCCAGCTCGAGCTCGTCGTCGAAGTGCGCCGGCCGGCGGAACCGCACCGTGGCCTCCGCGAGCACCATGTCGACGCCGCGCTCGAGCATCGCGTGATAGCTCCCGTACGCGGTGCGCCACAGCTCGGTCATGCTGATGTCGAAGTAGGCCAGATAGTTCGGGTTGAAGACGACGCCCTGAACGTCGCATTCGCCGTAGCGAACCCGGACGGTGTGGACGAGCGGGCGCCCCATCAGCCGCCGCCTCCCAGCACGAACCCGCGCGCGGCGAGCTCGGCGAGCGCATCCTCGAACGCCCCGAAGTCTCGGCGCAGCAGCGCGTCGACCGGGGCCGGGTCCGAGCCCGGGGCCGCGGCGGCGCCCCCGCGTGCCCAGCGTCTCAGAACGGCCGGCCCGGCGCGCTCGGAGGCCTCGGCGAGCAGGTCGAGGAGGATCGGCAGCTCGCTCTTGTGCTCGAGCTGTCCCGAGAGCAGCGTGAGCGGGTCCACGTCAAGCACGCGGCACAGTTCGTCCTCGCTCAGCCCGAGCAGGTCCATCAGCCGCACGGCGCGCGCGCTCTGGACCCGGCGGCCGAGCTGCGGGTCGTCGCGCTCGCCCATATTCAAGTGGCGGCCTCGGCACGCCCCCGCGCCGGTCGCACCCTAGAACAGCTGGTTCTCCCCGCCGAACACGTCGCTCACGGATCCGTCCGTGAAGATCTGGCGGATCGAGCTCGTCAGCAGGTCCGCGCACGACAGGACCCGTACGTTGTCCGGGGCTCCCGCGGCGAGTGGGATGGTGTCGGTGACGACGATCTGCTCGAGCCGGGCGGCGGCGAGCTGATCCCACGGGTCGCCGGAGAAGACGCCGTGGGTCGCGGCGGCGTACACCCGCCGGGCCCCGGCCTTGTAAACGGTCTCGGCCGCGGACCTGAGCGTTCCGGCCGTGTCGATGATGTCGTCGACGAGTACGGCGGTCTTGCCCTCGACGTCACCGATCACGTAGCCGATCTCCGCCACCTGGTGGCTGGGGCGCTCCTTGTTGAGGATCGCAAGGTCGGCCCCGATCTTCGACGCGAACTGCTTGTTCAGCTTGACCCGGCCCGCGTCCGGAGCGACGACGACGATGTCGTCGAGCCCGAGATCCTGGAAGTACTGGGTGAGCATGAACATCGCGGTCATGTGGTCGCAGGGCTTCTGGAAGAAGCCCTGGATCTGGCCCTGGTGCAGGTCCATCGTGAGAATCCGGTCGATCCCGGCCGACTCGAGCATGCGTGCCACCAGCCGCGCGCTGATCGGCTCACGCGGCGCGGACTTCTTGTCCTGTCGCGAGTAGCCGTACCACGGGGTCACCGCGATCACCCGGTGTGCCGAGCCACCTACGGCCGCGTCGACCATCACCATCAGCTCCATCAGCGCGTCGTTGGCGCTGAGGCCCGTGTCGGGGTTGCCGCACGTCGGCTGCACGATGAACACGTCGGCGCCGCGAACGGACTGCTCGTAACGGCAGTAGACCTCGCCGTTCGTGAAGGTCTTAAGCGTGACGTTGCCGAGCTCGACACCGAGCTTGGCGGCGATCTTGGCGGCAAGATTGGGGTTCGCCCGGCCCGCGAAGAGCATCAACCGCTTGCGGTAGTCCAGCTCCATCTCGGTCGGGGCGGGTCTCGTCTCGAGCAGGCTCATCGTTACATCGAGTTTACGAACGAGAGGCGACGGATGATCTTGTCTGGGCTACCCGTTGGGCCGGTCTTCTGGCGTCACGCGCAGCCGCGACCGACCACCTTTCACATTCTTACGGCTCGGCTGAGCCGTCCGACGGATTCTTACCTTCAGGGCGCTCCCCGTGGGGGGCGGAATCCCGCTCCTTGCGACGTTCGGCGTAGCCCTCGATGTTCGACTGGCGGGCGCGGGCGATCCCCAGTGCGCCGGGCGGCACATCCTTGGTGATGACCGACCCCGCCCCGGTGTAGGCGCCGTCGCCGAGGCTCACGGGCGCGACGAACATCGTGTCGACGCTCACGAATGCGCCGGCGCCGATGTGCGTGCGGTTCTTGTTCTTGCCGTCGTAGTTGGCGGTGATCGTGCCGGCGCCGATGTTCGTGCCCTCGCCGATGTCGGCGTCGCCGATGTAGGACAGGTGCGGCACCTTCGCCCCCGCGCCGATGTCCGAGTTTTTGATCTCGACGAATGTGCCCGCCTTGGCGCCGTCGTGAAGGGTGGCGCCGGGCCTGAGATAGGCGAACGGTCCGACGCTCACCCCAGCGCCGACGTCAGCCCCCTTGAGATAGGAGTGAACGACGCTTGACCCCGCCCCGACCCGGGAGTCGATCACCGTGCTGAGCGGGCCGACCTGCGCGCCGGCGCCGATCTCGGTGGCGCCGTGCAGGCTCGTGAACGGTGCGATCACCGCGTCCTGCCCGACCTGGACGTCGACGTCGATCACCGTCGTGGCGGGATCGACGATCGTCACCCCGGCGAGCATGTGGCGCTCGTGGATGCGCCTCTGAGCGATCGCCCTGACCGCCGCCAACTGGGTCCGATCGTTGATTCCGAGCTCGCTCGCGTCGGCGATCTCGTGGGCCTGCACGCTGCGCTCCTGCGCGCGCATGATCGGCAGCACGTCTGGCAGGTATAGCTCGCCCTGGGCGTTGTGAGGGTTCACCTCCTCGAGCGCCGCGAGCAGGGCACGCCCCTCGAACGCGTAGATCCCGGTGCTGATCTCCCGGATGTGAAGCTCGGCCTCGGTGGCGTCGCCCGGCGCCTTGGTTTCGACCACCTTCTCGACCGTGCCGTCGGGCGCCCGGACCACCCGTCCGTAGCCCCGTGGGTCCTCGAGCACCGCGGTGGCGAGCGTCGCCGCGGAGCCCGCGTGCGCGTGCGCCGCCGCCAACCCGATCAGCGTCTCCGCCCTGATCAGCGGATGGTCGCCGTTCAGCACGATCACCGTGTCGTCTGGGTCGATGTACTCGCCGGCCGCCCTGACCGCATCGGCCGTGCCGCGTGGCTCCTCCTGCACCGCCAGCGTCACCTGCCCGTCCAGCGTCGCCTCGAGCGGCCGATCCGGCCCCTCGACCACGACCACCTTGCCGGCGCCCGCCGCCCGTGCCGCCGCCACCGGCCACGCGATGATCGGCCGCCCGCACACCTCGTGCAGCAGCTTCGGAGTCGCAGAGCGCATGCGCGTGCCCTGCCCCGCGGCGAGGATGACGACGACCGGCGCAGCCACGCTCAGGATCCTAGGGGATGCGCTCGTATTCGTACCACCGAATCCACTTGCGGACCGCGTTGTCGGATACGCCGTACTTGCGCCCGATCGCGAGGAAGCTCATCGACTCCACGTCGGCCATCAACTGTTCGTAGGAGGGCCGGTCGACCTTCCGGGTCGCCGGATGGGGCACACCGCGTAGCGCCATCCCGTTTACCTGGCCCCAGCAGGTCTGCGAGCAGTAACGGTGACCCATCGTGAGAGGTGCGAACGAGCCCCCACACCCCGGGCAAAGGCGCTCGCGCGGGAGATTTCGGCCGCAGTGCGTATCGAGCGTCGCGGCGCAGTTCGCACAAACGATCCGAAGGTTCTCGATTCGGTTGTCGTTCGAGACGCCATTGATGTGGTCGAGGATGAGTGACATGCGCTGACCATGCCAGAGCTCGTCCTGCCCGCACATCTCACAGCGCGACTCTAGGAGTCCGGCTGCCATCAGCCTCCGCTTCAGGTTCCCGCGAGGGTACGTCGATCCCTCAACGAGGATCTCATGCAATGGGATCTGGCGTTTTTGGGATGCCCGCCGCCGGCCTAGATGTGGATCAAAGTGAGCGGTCGAGATCTCCCATCGCCGCGCCCATTTCTGCAGGGTTCGAAAGTTGGCCCCTTTGACGGGATATCCCAGCGCCCGAAGCGCATCCGCCCAGCAAGAGGACTGGGCGATCGCAACGCGGGCGTCGGACTCTGAGAAAGGCGGCTGCCAGGGCATCTACGAACATATGTTCGCATCAGCTCCGGACAGAAGCCGCGTCCCTGGGCGCGTCCACCCCGGCTCGCCAGAAAGCTGGGGAGCCCGGATTTGAACCGGGACTTAACAGCTCCAAAGGCTGTCGTGCTGCCGTTACACCACTCCCCATCGGGCAACGGATCACGTTATCTGATCCTGTCCGTGCCGCCGGCCCGTTGGGACTACCCCGTCGTCGACTGACAGCCGCTCCCGGTTGTGGTGCTCCCCGCCACGCAGATCGTCTCGCGCGAGATGTGCCAGCCCGAGTTCGAGATGTCGAAGAGATACGGCGGGAGGATGTTGGCCAGCCGGTCGTCGTAGTTGTAGTTCTTGAGGTAACCCGTGGCGGCGGTGCCGGTCCCGACGGCGCCGCGGTAGTCCTGGGCGATCGCGCCGTGGATGGTCAGCGTGCCGGGCTGACCGCCGACCCCGGGCGAGACGCCGCAGTTGAAGTTGTCGACGATGAACGAGTGGTTGAGGGCGAGGATCGCGGCGTCGATGACCGGATTGGTCAGCGTCTGGCTGCCGACGTTGCTCTCGTTGCACCCGGACAGTCCGTTGTTGGTCCCCCCACTCACCCCGTGCATCACGCGCACGAACTCGTTGGCCACGAGGCCGAGCGTCGCGGTGCCGGTCGGATCCCCGGAGGCGTCGGTGTTGGTGGTGATGTTGCCGTTGATGATGACGTTGTTCGCCGCGGCGATGGTGACCGGGGTCGTGTAGTTCCCCGACACGTAGACATCGCCGGCGCAGCCGTAGTACCCGGTCCCGTTGTTCGGGTAGCTCACCGAGAAGGGGCTATAGCCGGCGGTCGTCGAGCAACCCGACTGATTGTTGACGTAGATGATCGGCTGGCTGGCGAGGTTCACGCTCGCGGACGAGCAACTCGACGTCGAGGACGTGGTACACGTCACCACGTTCGCGGTTGTGTTGTTCAAGACCACGGTCGTCGTCCCGTTGAACACGTTGCCGTAGTTCTGGGCGTCGGCGAGCAGCTCCGAGTTGTCCGAGGGCGTCGCCACGTAGGGCGCATCGGGGACCGCCGTACCCTTGATGACGGCACTGCCGCAGCTGTCGCCCGAGCAGATGTCTGCCGCCACGGTACCCGGCGCGTTGCTCTCGATCTTGTCCCCGGGACCACGGCCGAACGTCGGCGAGCCGGAGATCAGGTACTGGTCGTTGGTGTACATCGGGCCGTTGATCACGTCGCCCGTGACCCAGTTGATGTTGCAGTTGCTGCTCCGGCCGGCGCGGTAGTAGACGTTGCAACCGCTGAAGCCGTTGATCGTCGAGTCGAGCGCCTCGTAGTTCGTGTACCACAGGAAGTCGAGCGGGCTGTTCATGCGGAAGCTCACCACGATTGAGCGCGAGAGACTCGGACTCCTTCCGGCCGTCCCGGTGAACACGAGGCGGATCGTGCCGGTGGCGGTGTCGACCAGCGAGTTGATGACGTTGCTCGTGCAGGTGGTATTGCCGTTCGCGTAGATCGGCGTGTAGGAGAATGTCTCACCGTCTGAGGACCCAGGCACCGAGGTCGTGCCCACCGAGTCGTTGGCGCACGTTCCCCAGTAGTTGGGGTTCTGATTGAGGTCGTAGAGGTAGGTCTGGACGCCGGCGGTGGCGGCGGCGTAGGCCTGTTTGGCCGACAGATCGTTGGTGCCGCTCTGCACCTCGCCCTGGAGAGCGAAGAAGACTCCGGTCAGCAGCAGGCTGGTCACGAGCAGGACGCCGAGCGCCACCACCATCGTGAAGCCGTCCTCAGCGCGGGCGCGAGCGCGAGCCCGGCGCGCGGTCTGGAGTGTGGTGAGCGCGATCAGTCGCATGGTGCAAAGGTGGCCCCGTCGCCCACGGTGTTGGCCGCCGGTGTGAAGCGGAACGTGATGGCGTCGCTGACCGACTGCCCATCGTTGGCCAGGTTGGTGTTCTCGTTGAACCCGCCGGAGGGACCAACCGTCAGGTTGATCATCACCTCGGCGGCGGTCGCTGCCTGCGCGCTGGTCAACGCGGCACCGGGAGCGAGCGGATTGAAAACGGTCGTGCTGGTCCCGGGAATCGGGCTCGTCCCGTCGGGGAGGATCTCGTACTGGTTACCCGCCGCGTCGGTGCCCGGCGCCGTTTGATAGGCGAAATACTGGAACACCGCCGTGCTCCCGTCCTGGACCACGTGGTTGAGCAGAACCTTGGTGCTGACGAGGCTCCCTCGCGACCAGGTCGGCGTGTCGTTCGTATCCGTGTAGACCGTGTTGTATGTGCTGTCGGTGAGCGTCGAGGTCGGAGCCGCGTTGTAATCGATCTCGTGCCACATAGCGGTCGGGATCGAGCTGTCACCCGATGCGGTCATGAAGATCAGCGCGCTCGGACCGCTGCCGCTCTGAATCGGCGTCTCTTCGTCGGCGAAGCAGGCCGAATGAAGTTCGTTCTCGATTTGCTCGAAGACCGGCCGCGCTCGCTCGGTCGCGTCGACGAGGGTGAACGAGCGCGTCGTCTCGCGCAACGTGACATCCATGATCGTGCCGAGCGCGAGGAGCACGACTATGCCGGCCACCATCGTGACGAGCAGCTCGACGAGCGTGAACCCAGCCTCGGAGGCGAGCGCGCGACGCCTCATGGGCACTGTCCCGAGGCCGTTGAGCTCCAGTTGATCTGGAGCGTCTCGGGCGTCGTGCTGGTGTAGCTGTCGGTGAACGCCGGGGTGCTGGCCTTGTAATAGGAGCTGCCGACCTGCCAGTCGGCGCACACGGTGACCGAACCCGTCTGTCCGGAGCTGCTCGACCCCGAGCCGCTGGTGCTCGCGCTGGCAAATGGGATCCCGTACGCGTTGACTCCGGTGGAAACGTTCTTCGCCACCGGAATCGGCCCCCACTCGTCCGTGCACGAAGTACCGCTGCCGGCGGCGCTCGTGAACGTAGCCTTGACGTCAGTCGGCGTAATCGGGGAAATGGTGCCGTTCTGCGCCTTGTAGCTGGCGGTCAGGACGAGCGCCGGCTCCAGGATGGTCTGCCCGCCGCTCGACGCGGGCATCACGGTGAACATGTCGTTGCCGGCCGGGGGTTCCTCCTGGAGGCACTTCCCCGCCCACACCTGGTAGTTGTTGGTGTAGCTCACCGGGTTCAGTGACGAGACGAACGGGAACAGTCCCTGCCCGGTCGCTCCCGACGCATACGTCGTCTGGATCGACGCGGCGAGACCCGCCGTGTTGGTCCGGTAGCTGGCCATCGGGATGCCGGCGCCCCCTGGGCTCAGCCATGACAGCGCGTCGGCCTTGTCAACGTAGGCGGTGCCGCCAACCGGATACTGGACCGCGAAGTTTCCGGTGATTCCGCCCCCCTGGCCGAGCTCGACCGGGTTGCCCGTGCTCGGCGCGGCGAACCCGGTGCTGGCCACGTTGGCGTTCGTGCTGATCGGTGACGCGTTCCCGTTCGGATCCACGTAGCCGGTGTCGGTGAACTTGAGGTTGTAGCTGCCGGTGGGCAGCGCGGAGAAGATCACACAGCCGTTCGAGTCGCTCGTGCCCGCATACGCCGCAGGGCCGGTCGCGTTCACCGCGACGCCGGACAGCGGCGAGGTCGTCTGATCGTGGAACTGGGTGAGGATGCCGCCGCCGGCGGGCGGCGAGATGATGCTCTCGTCGGAGGCCAGGGTCTCGTTGACGTTCGACGTATTCGTCCACGCCACCGTGGAGATCGTCTTGAAGTACGTCGCGTTGGCGCCGCCGGAGGTCGAGCAGGCCGCCGAGTTCGAGCTGCTCAGGTACCAGGCCTGCGAGGTGACCTGGAACTTGTAGTTGTCGAAGGTGGCGTTGTATGTCTGGTTCAGGTTGTCGAGCTGCTCTGAGGAAAGCCCCTTGAGGCGCTCCTGGTCCTGCTCGGCCAGGGCCTGCGCCGCCGTCTGCCGATGCTGGGCGGCGGTGGCGTGGATGTTCGTCATCAGCGCCCCCGCGACCGCGGCCGAGATCAGCGTGACGAGCAGCGAGGTCATCAGCACCTCGATCAGCGTGAAACCCCGCTCTGAGAGAGCGCGTCTGCGTGCCCGGTGGCCAAATCCAGTTTCCACAGGCAAGGGATCGACCCGACCCGCTGCCTGCTTGAGGGAAGCGCCGGCCGGCCATCGCACGTTCGTCCCGGGTTGGAAGTCGGTTGCTGGGACGGTGGGTGGCCGGACGGCACGGTGCATGGTGGGATTTCCTCCGGCGGCGGCCTGGCCGGCGCCTGTGCGGTTCGCACGCTGGTTCGAGCGGCCGCTGCCCCCGCGCGCGCTATGGAAGTGGTCGGCCGGCGCCGTCCAGGCCTTAGCCGCAACCGACGCGACTGGACAGTTAGACGACGCCGACGCTGGCGCCGGCGCCGGTGACCCAGATCGGCCGGCGCAGAATCAGATCCGCCCGCGGCGCGGGCGCCTCAGATCCGCCCGCGGCAAGTGACTCAGATCTGCCGGCGCAGAATCGCCGCTACGCGATCCGGCAGCAGCGGATCGGCCAACGCCGCCCGGACGTCCGCCGGCCGGTGCAGCGGCCGCTCGGCGCGGAGGATCCCGACCTCGTACCCGACCTCGCGGATCGCGGTCAGCGCCACCCCCATCACGTCGTGGCGCCACGCCTGCTCGGGGAGCGCGAACAACTCGGGCAGCGGGCGCGCGATCCCCACCATGTACAGCCCGCCGTCGATGGCGGGCCCGAGCACGACGTCGCAGCCCGACCCGAGATCATCGAGCGCGCTCGCGGCGTGGGCCACGCGCAGGCGCGGTAGGTCGGGCCACACGATCAGCAGCGGACCGCCGGTGCGCGCGAGTACACGCGCCGACGCGTCGGCCAGCCGGCCCGCGATCCCCTCGCCGTTCTGCGGAAACAGGACGGCATCGGTGCCGACGAGGCGCCGCAGCTCGGCGCCGGAGTCGGGCGGGTCGTGTGCCACGTGCGGCGGGCCGGTGCCCACCTTGCGCGCCCACCGCGCGGCCTGGGCGATGAGCGCCGCCTGCAGCTCGAGGCACCCTTCCCGCCCCAACACGGGCTCGAGCGCCCGCCGCACCTCGCCGAGGCGCGGCGCGCGCGCCATGATAAGGACAGCGGGGCCCTCCTCGGTCATCGCGCGGACCCTACCCTGGCGCCCGCCCGGCGCCTACCGCCGGCCCCGTCTGCCCTCGCTCGACCACCTACCGTGGGACCCGTCCGCCCTCGGCGCCGCGCTCGTTGGCCGGCCCGCGCGGCGCCGCGATGCCGAGCACGCGCATCGCTTTGAGCCCGAGCGACAGCTTCTCGCGACCGTCGGTCGACGACACGTCGAGTCCGGTCAGCTCGCGCACGCGCTCGAATCGGTAGCGGACCGTGTGGCGGTGGGTGATCAGCCGGGACGCGGTGGCATTCACGTTCGCGTCGCACTCGAGGAACGTGGACAGGGTGCCGAGCAGGTCGGTCTCGTACTGCTCGTCGTAGGAGACGAGCGGACGGACCGTGTCGTTGTAGAAGCGCCGGAGCTCGGCCGGGTCGGTCATGTAGGGCAAGAGCAGCTGGTAGGTGCCGGTCTCCTCGTACCCGAGCTCGACGCGCTCAGGTTCGCCCTCGACCACGTTCGCGGCAAGCAGCGCCTCGTTCCGAGCGCG
>DATBYI010000031.1:0-7159 GCA_036513815.1 Solirubrobacteraceae bacterium | reverse complement strand
TGCCGCCGATCTTGTCGGCGTCCAGATAGACGCTGGTGAACGCCTCGCCCCAGCCGCGCGCACCGACGGAGAACATCACGACCCGGCCCGGCCCATCGAAAGTGTGAGCGCCGTCGGGACCAGACTGAAAGGCGACCAGGGTCCCGGGCTCCAGCCTGCGCTCACCGCTTGGATCGCGCAGCAGCGGCTCGCCGGAGACGACGTACATCCACTCCTCGACCCCGTCGTGAAAGTGGTACGGACCCTGCGTGTAGCCGACCTTGGTCTCCCACACGCTCGCGCCGATCACGCGGCCGCCGAGCGCCGCGGTCAGGTCGTGAGTCGTGGCCTGGAACTTGCCTCGTTCCCACAGCGACTGCGTCTTGCACTCCGCGACGTTGAGTTTCGTGAGCACGCGGCATGATCCTACGGCGCAATGCTGCATCGGCGCCGATCCGGCAGCAAGTCACGGGCTGCTGATTTGATCGACAAGGGGCAGTAGCCGCCAATGATCTGAGAGCCTGGTCGGGTGGATCTGACCATTCGGCGTGCCGTCGTTGCTGACGCAGACTCAGCGAGCGATCTCTACCTCCACGCCCGTCGGGCTGCCGCCGAGACCGGAACCATTCCGCTGCCGGCGCACTCCGATGATGAAGTCGCCGGATGGATCAAGCACGTGGTCATCCCGAAGCTTGAGTGCTGGTTGGCTCAGACGCCCGGAGGACGGGTCGTGGGGATCCTCGTGCTTAGAGGCGATTGGATCGATCAGCTGTACGTGGATCCGGATCTCAATCGCCGCGGGATCGGCGTCGGGCTGTTAGACCTCGCGAAGCGAGAGCGACCTCACGGGCTGCGCCTGTGGACGTTTGCCTCGAACGACGGTGCGCGGCGCTTCTACGAACGCCATGGCTTCAGCGAAGTCGAGCGCACCAACGGCAGCCGCAACGAGGAGCGAGCGCCCGACATTCAGTACGTCTGGGAACGGTCCTAGCGACTCGGGTGACCCACGAGCCAAGGGCTGGGTACCGCGTAGCTCGGCTAGAGGGCTGCACTAGCGTCGCGAGACTCTGGGGGCCGCGGGCCCAGCTGCCCGCCGCGAGAGTCGCGATCGGCTGTCAGTCGCCGCCCAGGTACGCAGCCGGCAGGTTCCGGCCGGGGACCTGGTTGGGCAGGTAGATCTTCGGATCGCCCGGATACGCGACGCGCCAATCGTGCGCCGAGTACCAGTCGAGCCGATTCAGCTGCTGCGGGTTGACCTTGTCCGGACCATTGAAGTGGCCTTCTCTTCCCTGCTGCGCGTTCCACGCCTCCCAGGCCTTGTAGACCGACTCCATGTTGGCCGGGACGACGCCCTGGGGCCTGAAAGCACTGCGCTCGGCGGGGCTGGAGCCGGCCGCCGAGGCCGTGAACGTCGACGGATACCCGGGGGCGCCCAGCGTGAGAGGGATCTGGCTCGGCTGCACCGTGTACGGCGCGAAATTCGGATGGTCCGTGAACGCGCTGTACATCGGCTCCGCCGCCCAATCCTCCTGGTTCATCGCGTGGACGCCGAGGATCTGCTCGATCGTCTTGACCATGTTGAGCTGGGTGTCGTAGTCGTTCTCGACCCCGGAGGCGGAGTACGGGCTGACCACGAACGCCGGGCCGCGGTGGCCGTCAACGTGGTCGACGCCGTTCTGTGTGTCGTCTTCGACGATGAAGATCGCCGTGCTCTTCCAGAACTTGCTGTGGCTGATCGTGTCCACGACCCGGCCGACGGCGAGGTCGTTGTCGGCGACCTGGGCCACGGGATCCGGCACGCCGCTGCCGGTCGTGTGGTCGGTCATCAGCCACATGAACGTCAGGTTGGGCATCTTCCCGGACTGCTCCTGCTGCTGGAACACCGGGAGCCACTGGTCGACTCGGTACTGGTCCGGGATCGACAGCTGGAAGTTCGGGAAGCAGACATCGGTGATCGCCTGCAGCGACGGGATGTCTGACTGAGCCGCCGTGTACTGGCACGGGTTGCTGATCGGCTCCGTCCCCTTGTGCCCATCTTCGAGCCACTGCGACTCGGCGTACCAGCTATCCCACTGGGAGCCGTTGATGGTCTCGGAGCTGGGCAGGTTCGGGAGGCTGTAGGGGTTGTAGATGTACTCGCCGAAGTTCTGCACGCTCAGACCAGCCTTCTCGGCGGCATTCCAGAGGAAGCCGTCGCGCTGGTAGGCGAGCGCGTCACCGGCCTGGGACGGATACGAGCGGTAGAACGCCCCGAACTCCTTCTCGACGTAGTCGGTGGCCTCGGCCTGGACGATCCAGTTGTGACCGTCGGCTGAGAGGGTGCCCTCGTCGTAGAAGTCGTCCAGATCGCCGAAGCGTTCGGCGAGCGCGTGGGCGTTCGGCGTGACCTGTGCGCCGAACTGCGCGTCGGCCGGATCGCCGTTAACCGGCTGGCCGTCGAGGCTGGTGATGTCGCCGAGGTCCTGGTCGTAGGTCCGGTTCTCCCTCACGATCACGACGATGTGCTTGATCGGCGAGGAGCCGCCGAGATGGGCCGGGATGACCTTCGGAACGGTGTCGTAGTCGCCCTGGTTGATCGGCTTGATCTGATTCCAGTCGTTGTCGGTGAAGACGGTCTGGGTGTCGTGGCCGATCTGCCGGCCCGTGGTCGGCATCGTGAACGTGGTGACGCTGCCGGTGTCCTGATAGGTGTTGCGCCCGTAAGCGTTGCACTCGCTACAGACCGGCTCGGTGTAGATGCCCTTATTGATGCAGCCTAGGCTCGCATTGGCAGGGTACCCTGAGCATGATGTGGGCGGCAGCGGATCAACAGTGGGGCCCTGGGCGCCGATCCCCTTGTCGTTGGTGACCACGATCGCGCCCGAGCCGAGCGCCGGGTCGGGCTGGACCTGCACGGGGTACCAGTCAGTCGGGAGCAGCCCAGCGAACCGCATCGGCCGGTACAGGCCGTCGTAGCGGTACACGGCGATCGCGTTGTCGCGGCCGATGCTGACGAGCACGTGGTTGGGGTCGGACATGTTGATCGCGTTGGCGTAGCTGCCCACGCTCGCGCCCGGGACCGGGTTGGTCCGCACCGTCTGGGTGACGGTGTTCGTGCGCTCGTCGATCACCGACATGCTGTCGTCGTTGGAGTTGGCGACGAACAGCGCGTCGCGGTCCTGGAAGAGCGCCGTGGGTTCGAGGCCTACCCGGATCTCCTGAGTCTCCCGGCCCTGGTTGGTGCCCCGGCCGGAGTTGAGGCTGACGACCGACACGGTCCCCGTGCTCGCCCCGCCGGTGGAGCAGTTGGACACGACCGGTGTCCCATCGGACAGGTTCGTGCACTTGTCACCCGACTTGGCCGGCCGCCCGCCCTCGTTCGACACGTAGGCGACCGTGCCGTTGTCGGCCAACTCGACCTGGCGCGGCGCGTTGCCGACCGGGATCTCGTCGAGCACGGTGTCGTTGGCGGTGTCGATCACGCCGAGCTTGTTGGCGCCGTTGAGTGCCACGTATAGCTTCGACCCGTCCGGCGACAACGCCATCCCGGACGGAAGCTCGGCCCCGTTGGCGACCAGCGACGCGTCGCTGGTGTTCTCGCCGAACTCTCCGGCGTCGTCGTAGCCGCTGCAGTATGTATAGCTGGGAGGTTCGTTTGGGGTGCCGCACAGAAAGATCGACGCCTCCGGGGTGGCGGTCCCAGTGCTGTCGTTGAAGCTGTACTTCTGCAGAAACTCCGACTGCGGAACCCAGAGGGTTTCGGTGCCTACGGACGGGCCCGGCGTGAAAAGCGGCCCATCGGCGGCGACCGTCGGGTCGTCCCCGGCCGTGTCCCCGGTGAGCGCGGTCTGCTGCACGATCGTCCCGGTCTTCAGGTCGACGATCGTCAGGAAGCCCTGGAAGTTGTTCCAGCCGAGCGCCGCGAGGTATTGGCCGTCCGGGCTGATCGTGCTCGACACGAGCCGCGCGCCCAGCTGTCCTGTCCCACCCGTGCCATCGTTGTCGAGGATGCGCTTCCCTAGCGGGGAGATCCACTGGTTCGTGGGGAGCAGGATGCCGTTGGCGTAGGTCTGGCTGACCTGCTGGTCGCCGAACGGATTGAACCCACCGGCAAACGCGGAGGCGACACCTACGACCACGATGCACGACGTGAGCGCCGCGACGATCGCCACCCGACCACGTCGACGCCTAGGCGTCCGCGCCAACACGAGCTTCCTCACCGTATTCCTCCCCAGAGACGGGATGTAGCCGACGCCCGGCTTTCAGGCGGTGGCGCTGTGAGCGCCGTGGGTACCCTATCACCGGCCCCCGGGCGTTTGGTGTTACTGACTCGTGTCCGTTTTGGGCTTGTGCGCCGCCCGTCCGTGCGGTCCCGTCATCGACGTTCACAGCCCCTGAGTCGCTATGTATATTCGCGTCGTGGACGCTGTCCGGGCGACAGGACTGGTCAAGCGCTTCGGCGCGACAACGGCTGTCGACGGAGTCGACCTGGTCATCGAGAGCGGCGACGTGCGCGGGCTGCTCGGCCCGAACGGCGCCGGCAAGACGACGCTGCTGCGGATGCTGTTCGGGTTGATCCGCCCGGACGGGGGAACCGTCGAGCTCCTCGGAAACACGCTGGATCACCTCGGTGGCGACGTGCTCGATGCCGTGGGGGGCTTTGTCGAGGACCCATCCTTCTATCCGTATCTCTCAGGGCGGTCAAACCTGAAGCTGCTGACCAAGCTCGACGGGCGTACGGGCACGGGTGAGATCGACGAGGCGCTCGGCCGAGTCGACCTGACGGCGCGGGCCGACGATCGGGTCAGCGGCTACTCGACCGGGATGCGTCAGCGTCTGGGGCTGGCGGCGGCGCTGCTCCGGCGCCCACGCCTGCTCCTGCTCGACGAGCCGACCAGCGGGCTCGACCCGGCCGGGGCACGTGCCGTGGCCAAGCTCGTGCACGAACTGTCCTCGGAGGGGGTGGCCGTGCTGCTCTCGAGCCACCAGATCGGCGAGCTCGAGAAAGTGTGCGGCTCCTACACCGTGCTGCGCCACGGGCGAGTCGTGTGGGATGGCACGGCCGCCGAGCTCGAGGCGCAGGCCCCCGACTCGGCCTACGCCCTATTCACCAGCGACGATGCGCAAGCGCTCGAGCTGGCCGTCCGCGTACCGGGGATCCGGGTTCAGCGTGGGACCCGCGCCGGCCTCGTCGCCGCCGCCCGCGCAGAGGAGATGGACGAGCTGGTGGCGACGCTAGGCGACGCACACGTTCTGATCCGGCGCCTCGAGCTGGTGGTGAGCCCGCTGGAGAGCATGTTCTTCGCGCTCACGACCGAGCACGACGGGCCGGCGCTGGACGCGCTCGAGCCCCAGCAGCTGGCGGATACGATCCTGGCGGGCGCGTGACGATCCGGACCCGCGCATGAGCACCCTGGCTCCCGCTGCCCCGAACGCTCGCGCCGAGCCGAGCGTCAGCGGAGGGGTGCGCAATGCGTTCGAGACCGAGCTCTCCAAGCTGATGGCTCAGCTCACCACGCGCATTCTGCTGCTCGTTTGCGCGCTCGGGCCGGTGGCGTTTGCCGCGGTCCTCAATGTCCAGAGCGGCACGCCGTCCGACGCCCTATTGGGCTTCTGGGTCCACTCCTCGGGGTTTGCCATCTCGTTGGTGATCCTGGGCTTTGCAGGTTCGTGGGGATTCCCGATCATCGCCGGCGTGCTGGCCGGCGACCTGTTCTCCGCCGAGGACCGGCATGGCACGTGGAAGACGATTCTCACCCGCTCCTGTACCCGCGAGGAGGTGTTCGCCGGCAAGCTGCTGGCGGTCGGCGCCCTCGTGACCGGGCTGACCGGGATCCTGGCCGCCGCCAGCCTGATCGCTGGTGTGGTCTTCGCCGGCGCACACGGGCTGGTGAACCTGAGCGGCGTGCTCACCTCACCGGGGCGGATGCTCGCGCTGACCCTGGTCAGCTGGCTGATCTGCCTGCTTCCGGTGCTCGCCTACGCGAGCCTCGCGATCCTCTTCTCGGTCGCCACTCGCAATGGCATCCTCGGCGTGCTCGGCCCGCTGTTGGTCGCGCTCATCACCCAGTTGCTCGACCTGATCGGCAAGGGCGTGATCGTCCACGAGCTCCTGATCGGCCCCGCCTTCGACGGCTGGCACGGCTTGTTCACGAGCCACCCCTACTTCGGCCAGTTGATCGTCGGGAGCGTCGTGTCGGTGCTTTGGATAGCCGCTTGCCTGACCGGCAGCTGGCTGATAATGCGCCGGCGAGACTTCCTCACCGGAGTCAGTGGACAGGGGCCAAGCTGGATGGCTCCAGTCAAGGTTGTCGCGGTCAGCGCCGTCGCGATCGCCGCACTCGCGTTCGGATGCAGTCTCGGGCCAACCGGGGTGACCGCCTCTCGGGTGTCGCACTCGATCGGCGGTGTCTTTAACAACGTCACCCTGCTGCAACAACAATTGATCGGCCGGTCCGTGCCGCCGAACGCGCGGCTATACATCCGACCCCAGTGCAACCGGCCCGGCGCCCAGTCGGCAGGGCCGGGGGACTGGAGTTGCTACGTCTACGTGTTCCTCCCACAGGCGAACTCGGTTCCCTACCAGCTGCAGCAGGTCGAGTATGACGTGAGCGTCCAGTACGACGGCTGCTGGAAGGCGCAGTCGCCGCCTGCGTTCGTTGGCAACGCGACGATGCAGGACGCCGCGGGACGCAACGTGGCCAACCCGCTGTTCATCGTCTACGGCTGCTTCAACATCTTCTGACGCCGAAGCTCTCCCGCTCCTCCACCGATTTTGGAGCGTTGACCGGAGGGGTACCGTCCACCGCCATATGTTCAGCCCGATCGCCTGATCATCATGACGGTGAAGAATCACCTGGTCTACCACTCGCACGACCACTCGGCGTCAGTTTGGATTGACAAACGTCGGTTGTCAGTCTAGACTGACGCACATGAACGCTGAAGATATCGCCTCCGCGATCACGTCCAACGACCCGTCGCTGGGGCTCCGCGCCTCGTTGGCGCTCCACCGCCTGGCTGAGCGGGTCGAAGCGGACCACGTCAGGTCGGCCCGGGAAAAGGGCTGGTCGTGGCAGCAGATCGGAGACGCCTTGGGCGTCACCCGCCAATCCGTGCACACCAAATACAACAAGGACTCATCATGACCACCGAATCCGCTGCGCCAGAGACGCTTCACGCCTGGGCCATCTATCTGCGGGCC
>DATBYI010000030.1:0-4206 GCA_036513815.1 Solirubrobacteraceae bacterium | reverse complement strand
CCGCGATCGCCGCGCGCAGCTCCTTCAACCCCTCGACGTAGATCTCCGAGAACGTCGGGAACGGCTGGATGGTGTCGGTGAGAACGTCGAGTGGGACGTGGGCGCGGATCGCCAGCGTGGCCTGCTGGAGCCACTCCCCCGCCTCGGGTCCGAGCGCGTAGGCGCCCGTCAGCCGCTCCCCGTCGCTGAGCAGCGTGAGGAATCCGTTTTCCTCGGCGTAGGCATGCGTATACGTGGCGGTCTTGGCCACGCCCGACAGGGGGACCATCGAACTGAACCGCCCGGCACCGGCTCCAACGGCGGCAGCCTGCGGGTCGGTGTAGACCACCCGGGGAACCGCCTCGTAGTTGGCCTTTCGCGGCTGGCCGAGGATGTTCGCCGCGACGACCTCCCCCTGGTACTTGCCTACGTGCGTGAGCGGCACCAGGCCATTGACGTCGCCGATCGCCCATAGACCATCCCCCGCCCGCAGATGCGCGTCGACCGGAACTCCGTGCGCGTCCGGCTCGACGCCGACGGTTTCGAGACCGATCCCCCGGACCCGCGGGCGGCGCCCGGTGGCGATGAGCAGCCGGTCGCCGCGTAGCTCGCGCCCGTCGTCGAGCTCGAGGACGTAGTCGTCCCCGTCGCGCTTGGCGGCGGAGGTGTTCGCCGACAGGACCAGCTCGATTCCGTCCCGTTTCAGCGCCTCTCCGAGCGCCTCGCCGAGCGGGGCGGGCTCCCGGCCGAGCACGTGCTCGGCCATGTCGGTAATCGCCGCTTCACCGCCGAGCCTCCGCACGGCCTGCGCCATCTCCACCCCGACGGGTCCCGCGCCCAGGATGATCAGACGGCGAGGAATCGCCTTCATCGACGTCACCTCACGGCTCGTCCAGACACCGTCAAGCTCCCGCAGTCCCGGAACGGGAGGGATGACCGCATCGGCGCCGTTGGCGAGCACGATGTGGTCGGCCGTGTGCCGCACGCCGTCGACCTCGACGACGCCCTGACCGGCGAGCCGCCCGGTGCCGCGCAGCAGGTCGATTTTATGATCGGCCAGCCACTGCACCTGCCCGGCATCGGAGTAGTCAGAGACCATGAAGTCCCGGTAGGCAAGCGCGGCCTTGACATCGACGTCGGCGGTGGCGGCCGCATCGCGCGCGCCATGAACCGCTTCGCCGGGCCGCAGCAGCGTCTTCGAGGGGATGCACGCGTAGTAGGAACACTCCCCGCCCACGAGCTCGCGCTCGACGATCGCGACGCGCAGGCCCCCCTCGGCCAGCGCGCCCGCGCAATGCTCGCCCGGCGAGCCGCCGCCGAGGACGATCACGTCGTAGTCGTTGCTCATGTCGGCAGCTCCTCGCCGGCGCGCTCGCGGACCATGTAGAGCGCGTACCAGTCCGGCCAGTTCGGGTCAGCATGACCGATCCGCTCCTCGTGCTTGGCGTGCGCGGCGGACGCGCGTCGCATGGCGGCGGCCAGATCGGCGTCGGACGTGTACGACGTCTCACCCGGGTCGACCCGGCCGGGCAGCCGCTCGGTGATCTCCTGGATTAGCCAGCCGTTGCCATCCGGATCGCCGAACGTGGCAAACGAGCCGTAGCTGCGATGCTCGGGCGCGGGGCCGCTCACGCGATCGCTCGCGCCGACGGGATGGAACCGGGCACCAGGAGCGCCCTCGTGGAATACCTCGCTGACCTCCACCCCTCGAGCGATGAGGTCGCCGCGAGCGACCTCGATGTCGGAGACGGTCAAGTACAGCCCCTGGACGGAGCCGGGCGCGGCCGAGGTGATATCCGTCCCGAATTGGACCGAGCACCCCGAGCCGGCGGGCGTGTACTGAAGCAGACGAAACGACTCGCGCGAAACGTCCGCGTCGAGCCGCCATCCGAGACGCCCGTAGAACTCCTTCGCCCGGTCGACGTCTGAAACGGCGATCACGACGACCTCGATATTCGCGTCGACCTTCCCGCTCCCCGCGGCCGCCTCGGCCTCTTTCCCACTGAGCCCCGTTGCGCTCATCCCGGCCTCCTCTCGTTGGTCGTGGCACCCTTTCATCCCGTTCGAGCGGAAGTCAAGGCAAGGCGCTATGCGGAGGCTGTCGCCTCGAAGGTCAGTCGCTCATGGCTCGGTGACGGTTGCAGTCGATGCGCGTCGACTGCAACCTCACCAGAGACGGCCCTCTGCCCGCGTGAGCTGCAGATCGCGACCGTTCCGAAGGGGCGGGGGCGGCCACACGACCCGTGCAATACCGGCTGGGGGCCCCCAATGGTGCAGCTTCGAGCCCGCGCGATGGCGGCGGATAGAGCAATCGCACAGCTTTTCCGCCCGGTCTCGATTCACTATGTCTGGAATCTGTCCGGTGTCGGCGGCGTGTCCGCCGGCCAAAGCACCTGGGCGATCCCGACGATCTGGGCCGCGCGTTCGACGCTCGGGCTGACCCCCGGGGCGACCTCGAGCCGCCAGCCGACCCAGCGGGCGTCGGTAAGGGCCACGATTACCGCCTGGATGCCCGAGCTGTCGATGAAGGCGAGCTCCGAGAGGTCCAGACGGACCGGGCGGCCCACCTCCTTGAGCTCCGCCAGCCTCGTCGTGAGTGTTTCGGCGACGGCGATATCGAGGTCGCCCAGGAGCGTCAGGCGCAGCACGTCATCGCGATCGAGCCGCTCTCGGATGGCGAAGGTCCGACCGCCGACCGCGGGTGGCGCCGGCGGCTGTTGGGGACTCCGAGCCAGCGGCGGCGCGGTCGGCTGGGACTCGAGATCGGGACCGCGGTAGCGGTCGTGGCTGCGGAAGACGATCCGGATGACCCCGTCGCAGTCCGGATACTCCTCGCCATGGGAAGCCGCCGCCTCCAGCCGGAAGGCGGCGCTTGTAAACCCGCAGCGCTCGCAAGCGTAAAGCGGCACCTATCCGGTATTCCCCCGCAGGGCTTGCGAGGAACTTAAGTCGATCGGCTGAGCTTCCCCCGGGAGACGGCCGCGGCTATCGCAGGCAGAAGCCCGTCGCGGTGGTGTTCCCGCACAGCAGACCCCGCAGCGTGACGCCATCCGCGTCGAGCACGACAAGCCGGGGCTCGGCTCGAGCTTCGAACAGCTTCAGCGCCTCCGGCATCGGCGTCTCCGGCGTCGCCGTCGGCGGCGCCGGCTCGAGATAGGCGTTCGCGGGCGCGTCGTCGGGGGCATCCGCGGGAAGCCCGTCCCGCTCGATCAGCCCCGCGAAGCGGCCGTCATCGGCCAACAGCACCGTGCGCACGCTCGGTCTCTCGAACAACCCCCGCACGTCGCCAACGAGCGCATCGGCCGGGAGCGTCTTCGGTGCGTGGATCATCACATCCCCCACCGTCTGTTCGAGTGCCTCCTCGCGCGTGACCGTGCGGCTCGCCATATCGGCATGGATGCTACCTAGCTCATCACCACGGCCAGGCAGGGAGCGGGCTTTGGCCGATCACGAGGTCGACGACGCCCGACACGTAGCGCCCACCTTTGACGTCCCCGTCGGTCACAAGACGGGGCGTGTCCTGCGACGTGCCGTCCTCACTCAGGGAGATCAGCAGGGGACGAGCGCCGACCCACGCCTCCGCGGGCGTAACGGTGGCGACGTACCCGTCCGAGCCGACGGCCGCGACCCACGTGTTGAGGCCGGTCCGGATGTGGGCGGCCCGAAGTACCGCCTGCAAGGTCGGTCCCGTCTCGACGTGCGACTGCGGCGCCGTGCCGGCCTCGAAGGTCACGTCGAGGGTGTGCTGCGGCAGTGCGGCGAGCTGGCTCGCAGGAAGAACCCCGGTGTGAGAGCCGTCCTCGATCGTTCGCGCCGGTCACCGTCGAGGTCGTTGCCGCCGGACTCTGTACGGCAACCGTGATGCGACTCACGGCGTCGACGCTACGGACTCCGTTGGTGTCGCCGGGCACGACCAGCTCGGGAGCCGGGAGCTTGCGCCCGTTCTGCGCGAGCTCGAGATAAGCGGGATGGTTCCCGAAGCTCGGATCGACCTCGCCGAGGGCGAAGGTCACGGACCGGCCCCATTCGCCGCTGACCTGGACGGTCACGCGCAGGAGGCCATTCTTCGCCCCCGTCGGCAGCGTGGGTCCGGCCGTGTTCACGAGGGTCTCGAGCAGTACGCCCTGATCGGTCTCGGTTCGAGATTCCCACCACCACGACGAGTGGCTGACGGTGAACGTCGTCTCGAGCGCCTGCAGTTGGGTGAGCGAGTACGTCCCGGGCGTC
>DATBYI010000029.1:0-2283 GCA_036513815.1 Solirubrobacteraceae bacterium | reverse complement strand
CGAATCCAAGCTGGCCGCGATCGTCACCGGGCGCGACGCGTTCTCACCGCAGGCCGTCTGGGAGAAGATGGTCGAGCAGACCCGCAACCTGGGCCGCCCGGGCATCACGTCGATGGCCATCGCCGCGGTCGACACGGCGCTGTGGGACCTGAAGGCGCGCGTGCTCGGCCTTCCGCTCTGCAAGCTCCTCGGCATGGCCCACGAGCGCGTGCCGGTGTACGGCTCGGGAGGGTTCACCCCCTATTCGATGGAGCGCCTGGCCGAGCAGCTGAGCGGCTGGGTCGAGCAGGGGATACCCCGCGTGAAGATGAAGGTGGGCTCGCAGCCCGACCTGGATCCGGAGCGCGTCAAGGTGGCGCGGGCCGCGATCGGTCCGAATGCCCGCCTGTTCGTCGACGCCAACGGCGCGTACTCACGCAAACAGGCCCTCGACCTGGCCGAGCGTTTCGCGGACGACGGGCACGTGACCTGGTTCGAGGAGCCGGTGTCCTCCGAGGATCTCGAGGGTCTGCGGTTGCTCCGCGACCGGGCTCCGGCCGGGATGGAGATCGCGGCGGGCGAGTACGGCGACGATGCACCGTATTTCCGTCGCATGATCGAGGCCGGCGCCGTGGACGTGCTCCAGGCCGACGTGACCCGCTGCGGCGGGATCACCGAGCTCATGCGCGTCGGCGCTCTCTGCCGCGCCCACAACCTGCCGCTTTCCCTGCACTGCGGGCCGGCCATCCATCTGCACCCGGCGACGGCGATCGAGCAGTTCGTCCACCTCGAGTACTTCCACGACCACGTGCGGATCGAGCAAATGCTGTTCGACGGTGTCCTCGAGCCGACGGACGGCGCCTTGGCACCGGACCTCGACCGCCCGGGCCTCGGACTCGAGTTCAAGCGATCGGACGCGGAGCGCTATGCGGCTGCCTAACGTGAGCCCTCTGCCGCTGCGCCGGGCCACGACGCCAGAGCGTGCGGCTACGCGCTGGTGGCGCAACGTGCGGGACGGGCGGATGCAGCGCACGCTCGCCGCCGCTACCGCCTTCAGCGCGCTGCCGCTGGGGCTCGAGATCTACTTCGAGCACTTCCGCGGCTCGTTCGGCGACAAGTGGATGTGGACGCCGGTGGCACTTTCGCCGGCCCTGACCGCGGCCGGCGTAGCCGGCTTTTGCTCCGAGCGCGCGGCGAGAACCTGGTTGCCTGCGCTGTCCGCCTTGTACTGCCTCGACGGAGTGGTCGGCGTCGTCACGCACGTGAGGGGGGTGGCCCGCAAGCCCGGCGGCTTCGACGAGCCGCTGTTCAACCTCGTGATGGGGCCGCCGTTGCTCGCGCCCGGATCGCTCGCGCTCGTCGGTGGTCTCGGCCTGGCCGCTGCCGCGCTGCGCCGCGAGCGCTGAGGGCCATGTCTCGCGACTACCGCCTCGCCGATCACCTTCCGAACCTGCGACCGGACCATCGGCCTCCCTCGCCCGACGAGCTGCCGCGCCAGCGAAACGGCGTGACCCCACAGATGCACGGGCGCTACCCGGACTTCAACGTCCTCGAGGAGGCCGGCCACTGGGACAAGGTCACGCGCGGTGTCGTATTCGACCGGCTCGAAGAGCCCGGCGAGATCCGCTTCTTCACGCGCGAGGAGGCGGCGACGCTCGGCGCGTTCTGCGATGTGCTCCTGGCGCAGGACCGCGACCCGAAGATCCCGGTGCTGAACATGATCGACGCCAAGCTGTTCGCCGGCGAGCTCGACGGCTTCCGCTTCGCGGACATGCCTGAGGACCGGGAGACGTGGCGGCGGGTCGCGGCCGGGCTCGACGCCGCGGCCGTGCAGCACGGCTCGATCGATTTCGCGGGCGCATCACCCGAGATCAAGGAGCAAGTCGTGGGGGCGTTCGCCGAAGGCAAACTCCACGGGCGCGTGTGGGACGAGCTCCCGCCCGGCCGGGCCTGGAAGGTGGTGACGCGCGGCGCGCTCAGCGCGTTCTACTCGCACCCCTGGGCGTGGAACGAGATCGGCTTCGGCGGCCCGGCCTATCCACGCGGCTACGCCCGGCTCGGTGCCGGACAGGCCGAGAGCTGGGAGAAGGTGGAAGCGTTCGAGCGCGACCCGGTAAAGGACACATGAGGGTCCCGCACAACCTGCGCACGCTGGCGCGAGGTGCGCTTCGCCCGCCCGAGAACGATTCTGCGTTCCTCCTCGATGTCCACCGCCGCGCGGTGCCCCAGGACCGGATGGCCCGCTACGACGACTCCTACCCCGTCGACCTGGTGATCGTGGGTGCCGGCGCCGGCGGCGCCACG
>DATBYI010000028.1:0-3975 GCA_036513815.1 Solirubrobacteraceae bacterium | reverse complement strand
GCGATGTCGCGCTCGAACAGCTCGGCAATCCGGTGTGGGAGGCGCTTGACCTCGCTGATCGTGGCCTTCAGCACGGCGGGTTCGAGCGTCCCGCGGAGCTCGGCCAGGCGAAGCGCGAACAGGTACAGCGCGACCACCTGGCTGACGAACGTCTTGGTTGCCGCTACGCCGATCTCGAGGCCGGCGCGCGTGTAGAGCACCGCGTCGGCGTCACGCGTGGCCTGGGAGCCCATGATGTTGGTGATCGCGAGCACCTTCGCGCCGCCGGCGCGAGCCGTGCGCATCGCGGCCAGCGTGTCGGCGGTCTCGCCCGACTGCGAGATCCCGATGACGAGGTCGCCAGGTCCGACGATCGGGTTGCGATAGCGATACTCGGAGGCGATCTCAACCTCGACCGGCACCCGAGAGAACTCCTCGATCGCATAGCGCCCGATCAGACCCGCGTGGTAGGAGGTGCCGCACGCCACGATCACGATCCGCCGGGCCGTGCGAAGCAGCTCATCGTTGATCGGGCCCAGATCGCCCAGATCGATCCCCACTCCGCGGGCGGCCCGCTCGCCGATCGTCTCGGCCACGGCGTCGGCCTGCTCGTAGATCTCCTTGAGCATGAAGGTCTCGAAGCCCTGCTTCTCGGCCGTTTCGGGATCCCAGTCGATCTCGACGACCTCGCGGTCGACCGGAACCCCGTCGGCGGTCATGAACTCCACCCCATCGGGCCTCACGACGACGATCTCGTCGTTTTCGATGTACTGGACTGAGCGCGTGTGGCGGAGGAAGGCCGGGATCGCCGAGGCGATGAACTGCTCCTCTTCGCCGCGGCCGATAATCAGCGGGCATTCCTTGCGCGCACCGACAAGCAAACCCGGCTCGTCCGCACTCATCGCGACGAACGCGTAATGGCCCCGCAACTCGGCATAGGCCGCGCGGACCGCGTGAACCAGATCGCCGTCGTGGTGGGATGCGACGAGGTGGGCGATCACCTCGGCGTCGGTCTCGGAGGTGAACTGGGCCCCCTCGGACACCAGTCGCGCCTTGAGAGCGATGTAGTTCTCGACGATGCCGTTGACGACAATGTGGATGCGGTCGGTGTTGTCGAAGTGCGGGTGGGCGTTTTGTTGGGTAACGCGCCCATGGGTGGCCCACCGGGTGTGGCCGATGCCAGTACCGGGTCGGGGACGCTCGGCCAGGGCCACCGCCCCGGCCGGCGCGACGGCCTCCTCGCCGCCGCAGGCGTGGATCGCGCCACGGAGTGCGTTCAGGTTGCCGACGGCGCGAACAGCATCGATTCGATCTCCGTCGAGAACCGAGATGCCAGCGCTGTCATAACCGCGGTACTCGAGCTTCTCGAGCCCGGCCAGCAGGATCGGGCGCGCCTTGCGCGGCCCCACGTACCCGACGATTCCACACATCCGATCTACTTCCCCTTTCGTGGCGGGCAACCGGACACGTAGCCTCCGGCCTTCGCGCAGGCGGTCTCATGTTAGACCCCAGCGCGTCTGAGTGAACAACGCGTGAACCAGAGGGAAGTTCGCGCGCCGGCGTAGGAGTCCTACGGGCGATAACCGCCGTTCATGACGCCCAGCGCGGTCTCCACCGTCTCGCGCAACCGATCGCAAATCTGGTCGGTCTCCTCCTGGCTCGGCGCCTCGACCATTACGCGGATCAGTGGCTCGGTCCCGGACGCGCGGACCAGCACACGGCCCCGGCCGGTAAGTCCGGCGTCCTCCTGGGCGATCGCCTCCTCCACGGCCGGATCGGCCATCGCGGCTGCCAACCCCGCCCGATCGTGGGCACGGATGTTCACCAGGCGCTGCGGGAGCTTTTCCATCGCGTCGCGCTGGGCGAGATCGCGACCGCCGAGCGCTTCGAGCGTGAGGAGCGCGCTGGCGATCCCGTCCCCGGACGGGCCGAAGCCGAGGTCGATGATGTGCCCGGACTGCTCTCCCCCGAGCGCCCAGCCGCGGCGGCGCAGCTCGTCGAGTACGTACCGGTCGCCCACGGAGGTGGTCGCCACTTCGATCCCAGCTGACTCCATGGCCCGGTGGAAGCCGTAGTTGGTCATCACGGTGACCGCGACGCCGTTTCCGGCCAGCCTGCCCGTGGCGCGCAGATGGGTCGCGGCCAGCGCCACCAGCTCGTCGCCGTCGACCACGGCGCCGTGGCGGTCAACGGCTAGCACGCGGTCTCCGTCGCCATCGAAGGCGAACGCGACGTCGTGATCCCCGCTCGACATCCGCTCGACCAGCCCGTCGAGGTGGGTCGAGCCGCATTCGAGGTTGATGTTGATCCCGTCCGGACTGTCGGCGATCACTTCGACCGAGGCGCCCAACCGGCGGAAGATCTCCGGGGCGGCCTCGAAAGTGGCCCCGTTGGCGCAGTCCAGCAGCACCCGGATACCACCGAGGCTGAGCGAGGAAAAGCGCTCCTCCAGGCGGGTGAGGTAGTCGTCGAGCGCGCCCTCGAAGGGGCGGATATGCCCAATGTGCTCGGGCGGCGGCGGTGGCGTCTCGAGCTCCGCCTCGATCGCGTGCTCGGTGTCGTCATGCAGCTTGAACCCGTCAGAGGCGAACAGCTTGATGCCGTTGTCCTCATACGGGTTATGCGAGGCCGAGATCACGGCAGCGAGATGTAGACCGTGGCCGCGGACCAGCAGCGGCGCAGCGGGGGTGGGTAGGACCCCCGCCAGCCAGGCGTCGCCTCCGGCCGCCGCGACGCCGGCGGCGATCGCGGACTCGAGCATCCCGCCCGATTCGCGTGTGTCTCGGATGATCAGGACCTGCGGGCGTTCCGCGTCGAGCCGCGTCACAGCCGTCCGCGCCAGCTTGAGCGCGAGCTCGGCCGTGAGGAAATGACCCGCGCGGCCGCGGACCCCGTCCGTGCCGAAAAGGTGCCGCGCCATGTAGGACTAACGTTTCGAGAACTGCGGCCGCTTCCGGGCCTTCTTGAGCCCGGCCTTCTTGCGCTCCTTGACGCGCGGGTCGCGCGTCAGGAAGCCGCGGCGCTTGAGCTCGCCGCGCAGGTTGGGATCGGCCACGATCAACGCGCGCGAGATACCGTGTCGCAGCGCGCCCGCCTGGGCCGACACGCCGCCGCCGTGCATCCTTGCGATCACGTCCATGCGCGACTCGTAGCCGACGGTCTCGAGCGGCTGGCGGATGTTGCGCGTGAGCGTCTCGCGCGGGAAGAACTCCTCGAGCGTCTTGCCGTTGATCACGTACGTCCCGGTCCCCGGCTTGATGATGACCCGCGCCACCGCGGTCTTGCGCTTGCCGGTGGCGGTGTACCGCGCGCCGGCGGCGAGGTCGATCGCCGCGTCAGCGATCGGCCGCACGTCCTCCTCGGCCTCCTCGCGCTCACGGGCGGCCGCGCGGGCCTCAGCCTCGGCCTCAGCCGCGGCCTGGGCTTCCGCGTCGAGGAACTGCTCGCCCTCGGAGACGATGTCGGGAATCAGGTCGGCGCCGGGGATCTCGGGCTTCGCGCGCGGCGTCAGCTCGAGGTCCTCGTCGTCCTCGACGAGCTCGTCGTCCTCGCCCGGCGACTGGACCGCCTCGATGACGAGATCCTCGTCACCGTCTTGATCCTGGTCCGGGGCGGCGGCGGGCTCCTCGGCTACCGGCTCGGGCGCCGCAGGCTCTTCGGCGGCGGGCTCTTCCGCCACCGGCTCGGGCGCCGCAGGCTCTTCCGCCACAGGCTCTTCGGCCACCGGCTCCTCGGCTGCAGGCTCTTCCGCTACCGGCTCGGGCGCCGCAGGCTCTTCGGCCACCGGCTCCTCAGCGGCAGGCTCCTCGGCCACCGGCTCCTCCGCGGGAAGCTCTTGCTCCTCGTCGCGCTGTTCGTCCTCGGGACGCTCGATCACTTGTGAGTCTCCATCGGTTGCGGCTGCTGGGCGACGTGCGGGTGATCGGGGCCGGCGTAAACCTTCAGCTTGGTCAGCTGCTTCCGGGCCAGGCGGTTGCGCGGCAGCATCCCCTTGAC
>DATBYI010000027.1:0-3580 GCA_036513815.1 Solirubrobacteraceae bacterium | reverse complement strand
CGCCGGATTCGCGGCGCGCGCGGCGATCCCGCTGCTGGCCGACCCGCTGTCGGGCGCCCGGCAGGGTTCGGCGGCGATCGCTCACTACGACCTGCTCCTCCGCGACCCCGAGTTCGCCGCCGCCCACCGGCCGGACTTTGTTATCCGCACGGGCGACCTGTCCACGTCCAAGCCGCTGCGCGCCTGGCTGGCCGGGCTCGATGCGGCTCAGATCGCGATCGACCCCGACGGCGCCTGGCATGACCCCGACGCCGTGGTCGGGCTGCGCGTGCGCGCGCCCGTCCGCGCCCTGCTCGACGGGCTGACCGCCGGCGAGGTCGTCCCGCTCGAGCCCGCTTGGCTCGCCGCGTGGCAAGCCGCCGACGCCACCGCCGGCCAGGCGCTGAGCGACGTTCTGGGCAGTCAGCTTTCCGAGCCGCTAGTGGCTCGCAGCCTCGGGGAGTGGCTCGACGCGAGCGTCACGCTGTTCGTCGCCTCCTCGATGCCGATCCGGGACGTCGAGCTGTACCTGCCCGCTCGCGAAGGCGGCCCGCGCGTGCTCTCGAACCGCGGCGCGAACGGCATCGACGGCACAGTCTCATCCGCGTTCGGGGCCGCCGCCACCGCCGAGGGGCCGGTCGTGCTGCTCGTGGGCGACGTCGCGCTGGCCTACGACGTCGGCGGCCTGATGGCAGCGCGCCGCCTGCGCGTGCCGCTCACGATCGTGCTGCTCAACAACGACGGTGGCGGCATCTTCCACTTCCTGCCGGTCGCCGGCGAATCGGACGCCTTCGAGGAGCACGTCGCCACCCCCCACGGCCTCGACTTCGCGCACGCGGCGGCGCTGTACGGGTGCGGGTTCGAACGCCCGGGCAGCCTCGACGAGCTCCGCGCCGCGATCGAGCGGTCGATCGCCGGGAGCGCCGCCACGATCGCCGGGGGCGCCACCACGATCATCGAGGTCCGCACCGACCGCGTCGAGAACCTCGCCCTTCACCGCCGCGCCGCCGACGCCGCCCTGGCCGCCGTGCGCGCACTTATCGGGTGACCTCCGCTTCTAGCCGCAGCGGGGTTCGAGGAAGGGCGGCGCTCGACGGTCCCGCGCGGGCACCTCGCGCGGCCCTTGTCCGCCGCGGCTCATCGGGGGATTAGCGGGTGCCGGAGCGGGACCGTCGAGTGACGCTACCCCGCAAGAACTGGCAGCAAGGCCCCCAGCTTGACTTCGGTCTCGGCGAGCTCGGACGGCGGGTCGGAGTCGCGGACGATCCCCCCACCGGCGTACAGGTGGGCGAGGCGGCCGCGGAGCAGCGCGCACCGAAGCGCCACGCAGAACTCACCGTCCCCCGTGGCGTCGGTCCACCCGACCGGCCCGGCGTACCAGCCGCGATCGAGCCCTTCGAGGGCCGGAATCAAGGGCGAGGCGACCGCCCACGGCTCGCCACCGACGGCCGGGGTCGGATGGAGCACGCCGGCGAGCTCGATGGCGCTGATCGGGTCGGCCAGCTGAGCCCGGATCGGCATGCCCAGGTGCTGGATGTTGGCCACCCGCACGAGCGACGGCTCGGGGGCGGCCGTGACCCACACCGAGTGCGGCCGCAGCGCCCGCGCGATCCGCCGGGCGACGATCGCGTTCTCCTCGCGCTCCTTGTCGCTACGCAGGAGTTGCTCGCCCAGGTGGTCGTCGATGGCCGGGTCCGCGCTGCGGCGGATCGACCCGGCCAGCGCGACGGTCGAGGCCCGCTGGCCGTCGCGCCGGACGAGCAGCTCGGGGCTGGCGGCAAGGAACGTCGCGTCGCCGCGGCCGACGGCGAACACGTAGCAGGACGGGAACGCCTCGCGGAGCAGACCGAGCACCGCGCCGACATCGTGGTCGAGGGGCGCGTGCACCTCGACGTCCCGCGCCAGCACGATCTTCTCGAGCTCGCCGGTCCGGATCCGCTCGACCGCCCGCGCCACCGCCTCTTCGAAGTGCGCCGGCGGCATCGGGCTGAGCACGCGGTAGGCCCCGGCCGGCGCGGGGTCAAGCAGCGGCAGCGCCGGCCCGCGGAGCTCGGCCAGGCGGCCGGACACCCGCGCCATAACGTCGGCCAGCGTGTCATCGGGGGCGACCTCGGCGTTGACGGTCAGCCAAACCTCCTCGCGCCGGCGGGCGAGCGACAGCTCGGGCACGACCATCGAAGCCGGCGCGAAACCCTCCCAGCGAGCCGAGCCGCCACCGTCGTCGGCGAAGGCGAAGCCGCCGACGGCCACGAGCCCGGAGCCGGGCGGCCCGTCGACGTCGTCGGCCAGCGCGTCGGCGGCGAGCGTCGACCAGGCGCGACCCACGTCGCCGAAGCGCTCGCTGCCTTGCGCCTCGAGCACGCGCGCGGAGCCGACCGCCGCCAGCGCGGAGCCCTCGCGGTCGGGCTGTTCGAGGCAGAACCACGTTTCGCCGGAGCGGCGCGAGGCAACCACGGCCGCCGTCGGGTCCACGGCGGCGTCGGCCCGCCCGGTGACGCTGGCCAGCACCGGCGCCCCGCTGGCGCGGGCCCGGCGCAGCGCCGTGTCGAGCCGCCGCTCCAGACGCCGGGCGGTCTCAGAGTCGAGCCATTTCCCAGGCGATGCGGGCGTGCGCCCTGGCGCGACCCAAGTCATCGCACCAGGCTACCGGGCGCCTCGGTTCAGGTCTCGATGGTGACGCGCGGCTCCACGTCTCTCACAGGAGGGACGACCGACAGGATCGCTAGGTCTCGCTACGGCCCCGCGCGATGGCGATCTCGCCGGTGCGCGCCATCTCGATCAAGCCGAACGGCCGTACCAGCGCCTCGAACGCGTCGACCTTGTCGCACGTGCCCGTGAGCTCTACGACGATCGAGCGCTTCGTCACGTCGACGACCTTGCCGCGGAAGATCTCGCAGATCTGCATGACCTCCGTCCGGCTGGTGCCGTCGGCCGAGATCTTGAACAGCGCGAGCTCGCGGGCCAGCGTCTCGCGCGGCTCGAGGTCGCGGATCTTGATCACGTTGACGAGCTTGTGCAGCTGCTTGGTGACCTGGTCGATCGGGTGCACGGCGCCGTCCAGGGTCAGCGTGATGCGCGAGATGCGCTCGTCGTCGGTCGGCCCGACCGCGAGCGTGTCGATGTTGAAGCCGCGACGGGCGAACAGGCCGGCGATCCGGGTCAGGACACCGGGCTTGTTCTCGACGAGAATCGACAGGATGTGCTTGCGGCCGGTGCGCAGACCGGCCACCGCCTCGAGCTCATCGAGCGAAAGGACTTCCTTGGTCCCTGGTTCACCCATGCCTCAGCCCACCATGTTTCGCGCCGGCTGCCCGGCCGGGATCATCGGATAGGTGTTCTCCTCGCGCGTGACCCGCACGTCGACGAGGACCGGACCCTCGGTGGCGAGCGCCTCCTTCATGTCGGAGACGAGCGTGCGCTTGTCCTCGAAGCGCATTCCGGTGGCGCCGTAGGCCTCGGCGAGCTTGACGAAGTCGGGCCACTGGCCCATCTCGACCTGGCTGTAGCGCTTGTCCCAGAACAGCTCCTGCCACTGGCGGACCATGCCCAGGTAGCCGTTGTTCATGATGAACACCTTGATCGCGATGCCCTCCTGGGCACA
>DATBYI010000026.1:0-5356 GCA_036513815.1 Solirubrobacteraceae bacterium | reverse complement strand
TGTCGCGGTTGAGCACGGCGAGCACCGAGTCGACGTTGGTGGCGAACGGGTACAGCTCGGCGAGCGCCTCGTTCAGGTCCTCGCCGCGGTTCGTGAGCGCGATCCCGTCCTGCTGCATCCACGTCTCGAACGCCTGGCGCGTGGCCGGGTCGAAGGTCGAGAGGATCTGGTCGAGCTGCACCGTCGGCGCGATCTGACCCCGCGGGAGCATCGCGCCGTCGGGCAGTTTGCGCCCGCTCTGCGATCCCGGAGACAGCTCGACGTACGTCTCGCCGAGGAGCGTCTTCTGCCGCAGGATCGCGCGCGTGTCGGCCGGTCTCGGGGCGAACTGCGGGTCGATCTCCATCACGGCCCGTGTCAGTCCGGTCTTCCGGTCGAGCGAGACGCCGATCACCTTGCCGACGTCGACCCCGGAGATCCGCACGTCGGCCTGGCTGCCCAGCTCGGTGGCCTGGTTGAACTCGGCGCTGATCTCGTAGCCGCGCGGACCGAGCGAGGTCGTGCCACCGAACGAGATCCACAGGAACAGCAGCAACCCGATGCACGACGCGGCGAACGCGACCATGGTCAGGATCCGGCCCGTGCTCGGCGCCTGCTTGTTCATTTCGCCGCCCCCGTCGTGCTCACGGCGGCCGAGGTCCGCGTCAGGCTTCCCAGTTGCGCCGGACAGTAGGACGACTTGATCTGCGTCCAGTCGGGCGCGTTCAGCAGGTCGAGCAGCGGCCCCACCGACGGGCTCCCGGCCTGGATCGTCGTCTCGAGCAGGTTGAGCTGCGGACAGGTGGCCATGAAGATGCCGCGCACGGTCGGCCCCTGCGCGTCCTGGAGATCGGTGAGGCTGTTGGCGATGTGGGCCAGCCAGGAGCCCCAGAAGAGGTAGCCCTGCTCGCCGCCCGAGGGCTGGTAGGCGAGCGTGTTGAAGAGCGTGTCCACGACGTTGACCGAGCGCGTCAGCGGCGGCGTCGCGCGCGCGAGCTTCGTCGCCGCCGGGCGCAGGGCCTGCGCGAGCGGCTGCACGGCGATCGAGAACGGACGCAACTGGTTCTTGATCACCGGCGTCGTGTCGTGGAACAGCGGCCGCGACGCCTTCAGCGCGGGACTGAGGGCGCGGGCGAACGGGAGCAGCTGGTTGAGCGCGGGCCCGAGCTGATTCGTGAAGGCCTGAACCTTCCCGAGCGTGGTGTTCGTCTGCGTGAGCGTGCCCGGAAGCAGCGACAGGCCGGCCTCGAGGTTTGCGTCCTGCGAAGAGATGGCGGCGAAGTTCGTGTTCGAGGAGACAATCAGCGAGGCGAGCTGACCGTCGACTCCGCCGAGCGAGGTGGCCACGCGCTGGAGGTTGTGGATGGCGAGCCGGAGGTTGCCGCTCCGCTGCGAGAGCAGAGTGGCGAACTCGCGGGTGTCGCGATCGAGCGGCTCGAAGCGCTTGAACGTGCCTCGCAGGTCGGCCACGGCGCTTGCGTTGGGGATCGCCTGAGCGCCCCCGGCAAGGAGCAAGATCAGGTAGCTCCGCGTGTCGGAATCGAGCGACGCGAGGATCTGATCGAGATCGATGTCCGGCGAGGTGGCCGACACGGGCAGCATCGCGCTGTTCGGAATCGCGCCCGCCCCCTTCGTGCCCGGATCGAGCGCCAGGTACATGTCCTTGAGCGGCGTGCGCGGGCGCAGGAGCACGGTCGCGTCGCGGTAGATCGGCGCGTACTGATGGAAGATGTTCATGGTCACGACGGCCCGGCCGCCCACGAGCTGAACGCCGCCGACCTGGCCCACCTGTACGCCGGCGATCGTCACGGCCTGGCCCTGGCCGGGCATCACCGCCGCGCTCGACGCGAACTCGGCGCGCACGCTGTAGTAGCTCTGGCCGAACGTGAACGAGGGCTGGTGAGAGAGGATGTAGCCGGCGATCGCCACCGCGAGCACGACCAGCCCGACGATCGCGATGAAGTCCCGGCGATGAGCGGTCACGGCGCGTCTCACGGTCCGGCCCCCGTGGTCACGTCGTTGAGGTTCGGCGCGGCGTTCTGGTCGCACGGCTTCGTGCCGTTGACCGCGGGCGCCTGGCCCGGCCAGGCGGGACGCGTCCCGAGCGGCTGGAGCACCGCGTTGCCGAACAGCGGCCCCGACGAGCCGAGCACGCCCGTCTGTACGGGAGTCGACCCACCCGCCGGCGACGAGCGCAGGTAGCGCCCGTTGCCGTCGAAGTTCCCGCCGGCGCCGGCGATCCCCACGGCGGACTGGAAGAGCTCCTGGTAGACGGGCGTCGTGCTCGGCAACGGCGGATCCTGAATTACCTCGTTGCCGGTGGGGACGAGGTTGTGAGTCACGCACCGGGCGAGCGCATCGCTGGCCGAGAGCAGCGAGGTGGTCGACTTGATCGTGCGCGCGGTCTGCTGCACCGCGGGCGTGAGATCTTTGACGAGGCCGCCCAGCTCGGTCTGCGAGACGAGCGCCGTCGCCTGGGACAGCCACGGGAGCGCCTGACCGATCGTCGGGTCGAGCTGCTCGATCCCCGGCAGGATCGTCTTCGCGAACACCTTCGTCGGGCCGAAGGAGGCGTTGAGCGACGTGAGCGCGGTGTTCGTCGTGCGCAGGAGCGGCGGCAACGCTGCGATCGAGTCGCTCAGGTCCTGCTGGCGGGACGCCAGCGCCGTCGCGGTCGCGTCGAACGTCGTGACGAGGCTGGCAAGCTGGGTCTGGCGCGAGGCCAGCGCCCGGAACACCTCTTCGTTGCCGAGGACCGACTGCGACAGGTCGTGCGGCTGCGTGCCGAGCAGCGCCTGGTTGACGATGGCCGAGGCCTTGAACGCGCCGGCGGAGTACGCGAGCGACCGGTTCAGCGCCTGCGCGGCGGTCAGCCCGCGCACGCTCGGGTCCTGGTTCTGAGCGGCGTCCTGCGCGGCGGTCGGCGGGCTGTTCAGCGCCGCCCCGAATCCCTGCACAAGCGTCTGGAGGTTCGCCCGCGTGCCCGAATTGAGCGCCGCGAGCACCCGGTCAAGCTGCACGGGTCCCGACGTGTTGGCCGCCGGCAGCGTTTGTCCGGAGGACAGGGTCGGCGCGTTGGGGGACCCGGGGTGCAGGTCGACGTAGAAGTTGCCCTCGAGGAAGATCCGGGTCAGGATCGACACGGTCGCGTCGGCGTGGATGGGCAGGCCGTTCGAGTCGATGTCCATCGTGATGACACCGGCGCTCGAGCCGTGGCCCAGTGGGCGAACCGAGGTCACCTGGCCCACGTCGACGCCGGCGATCCGGACCGGCGAGGGGATGTGGAGCTCGGTCTCGCTCGTGAACACCGCCTTGAGCACGAACGGCGAGCCCGACCACGGGGTCGGACCGCCGAACACGAGGTACACGGCGGCGACGATCACGACGGCCGCGACGATGCCGGCGACGAAGTTCGAGACGCGGGGCCGGTGGCGCCTCACTTCTTGCCCCCGGTCTTGGTCTTCGATCCCGTGGTCGTGGTCTCGGTGTTGAGGCCGACGTTGCCCGAGGGATTGCCGATGACCGCCGACGCGCCCGAGTACGGCTCGTTGCCGGCGGCGCACTCGGCCGTCTCGCCGGGCGAGTCCGTGTTCGGGTACGGGTTGACGTGGAGCGGGCCGTGCTCCGCGGTCGGGTTGCTGACCGGCGTCGTGTAGGCCTGGCTCGAGGGGTTCGCCTCGCCGCCGAGGACGTCGTCGATGGCCACCAGCGAGAAGCGCAGCGACGTGCCCGACGAGGTGCTCTCGGACAGAAGGCTCGCGGCGTTGCGCAGGAAGAGCGTGACGTAGTTGCACGAGGACTGGACCGGCGTGAGGAAGGAGAGCGGCGAGCGGAGGCTCAACGCGGTGAGCGTCAGGCGGTCGAGTCCCTGCTGCACGGCCGGCGCCTGGCCGTAGCTCTCAAGGTGCTGCGACAGGCTGACCAGGCGCTGATCGAGTGCTGAGGTGCCCGGGAGGTTCCGCACGCCGGCGGCGAACGCGTCGGCCAGCACGGGCGCGCTCGTGGGCAGCGTCGCGATGCCGGGCCGGAGCTCGGAGAAGAGCGCCGCGCTGTCGGTCAGGAACGGACGCGTCGTCGGGCTGTCGGCGATCACCGCGTCGAACGTCGGCGGGGTGTCGGAGATGAACTCCTGGAGCGATGGGGTCGAGACGCTAGCCAGCGCCCGGAACGTGCCGTCGAGCGCGACGAACAGCGACGCCTGCGTGCCGGCCACCGGCGCGAGCGCGCCGGTGAAGCGCTCGAGGCCGCGCAGGAAGCCGGCCAGGTCGGTGTGCGGCGAGGCCAGGTTGCGCGCCACCGGGCCGAGATCTCCGAGCAGCGGCACGAACGCGCCAATCGCGTCGTTGACGCCGATCCCACGGCCGGCCAGCCCGTCGCTGAAGCCGATCGTCGACGCGGTCACGCCGGTCCGAGTCGGCGGCGAGAACATGTCGAGCACCTGGTCGAGGTCGACGGTGGCGCTCGTCTGATCCATCGGCACGGTCGCGCCGCTCGCGAACGTGCGCGTGGAGCGCCCGAGTCCGATCGCGAGGTACTTCTCGCCGATTGACCCTTTCAGCCCGATCGTGAACGTCGAGTCGACCGGGAGCCGGCCGATGCTCTTGTTGAGCTTCAGGTCGAGCACCGCGATCGGCTGGCCCGACGCGGAGCGGGCCGGCTCGACGTTGTCGATGAACCCGACCAGCGCCCCGCCCATGTGGACCTCGGAGCCGTGCGTCAGCTCGTTCGCGTCGGGCACCTGGACGTGCAGGTTGTAGCTCGGTACGAACGGGAGCCCGTTGTTGGCGTTGTAGGCGAGGAACACGGCGACGATCACCGCGAGCACGGTGACCGCGCCGATCAGGACCGGATTGGCGAGACCACTCTGCCTGCGACGAGGTGTCATCCGCCGGGTCCGATCAGGTAGCTGAGCAGCCGCTGGAGCGGCGCGGCGGTGTTCTGGGCGACCGCGCCCCCGGCCACGGCCGCGCTCAGCAGCGCGTTGCCTTTGTTTGTCGGCTTGATTCCTGCGCGGGCGCTCGCGACGGTCGCGCTGTCGCTGACGTCCGCGGACTCGCTCGTCTTCGAGAACTTGGCCGAGCAGCCTGGAACGGGCGTCGTGGCGTAACCCGTGCAGTCGCTCACCAACAGCTCGTCGCGCACGTAGTGGCCGAGGCTGTCGAAGCCGTTCGTCGCGCTCGTTCCGTAGAACAGGACCGCCATCAGCTGGCCGATCGCGCCGGTCTTGCTCAGGCTGGCGGTGAGACGGTCGAGCGTGGTGGCCGCCGGCGCGGCCTGCGTGCCGAGCTGGTTCAGTTGCTTGGCGAGCGGAATCGTCCCGATCAGCGGCCCCTGGGATTGCGCGGCGGCGGCGCCGAGCTGGGTGAGCGAGGTTCGT
>DATBYI010000025.1:0-3785 GCA_036513815.1 Solirubrobacteraceae bacterium | reverse complement strand
CTGCTAGTGGCCCAGCTCGAGACCGAGATGCGCATCGCGGCGATGCCGTGCCAGGTCGTACCGCTCAGCCAACAAGTGCCATCCCGCTGGACGGCCTCGATGACCGAGCGTGTCCGCGCATCGTGATCACCCGCTTCGTCGCGGAACCGGACTAGGACCTGGTTGAGCACGATGTCGTTGAGCACCTCAGCGGTGGGAACGGCGGCGAGTGCCTCGCCGAATCGTCGTGCGTGGGCACAGCATCGCTCGACGAGTTCAGCCACTCCCGATCGTCCGAGCGAGCGAATTGCCGCGTAAACGGGAAAGCCGCGCGCGCGACGTGAAAACTCGGGATTCCAATCCAGTTCGTCCCGAGGACCATCGGGGTCGGCGTGGACCAGATAGCCGGCGCGGACGCTCATCGCCGCCTGGTGCGCTTCGGGATCGGCGCAGAACGCGATCCCCGAGTCATACGGGACGTTGAGCCACTTATGAGCATCGGTCGCCCAGGAGTCCGCGCGATCAGCCCCCGCGACGAGGTGTCGCAGCGCCGGGCTCGCGGCGGCCCATAGACCAAAGGCACCGTCGAGGTGAAGCCATGCGCCGGACTCATGCGCGATATCGGCGATCTCCGGCAACGGATCGACCGAGCCCGTGTTGACGTTGCCGGCCTGGGCGCAGACGATCCGCGGCCCGTCATGGCGCGCGAGCGCCTCGCGAAGGGCAGACGGCCTCATCCGACCTTGCGCGTCAGCTGCGACCGACACGATCGACGCCGCACCGAACCCGAGCAACCGCAGCGCGCGGTCAACGGTGACGTGGCGCTCCGCCCCGACGAAAATGCGAACCGCGGGCGCGCCGATCATCCCCTGATCGTGGACGTCCCACCCCACGCGCGCCAAGACTCTGTAGCGAGCCGCCGCCAACCCGGTGACGTGTGCCATCTGACACCCGGTCACGAAACCAAACGACACATCAGCGGGCAGTCCGAGAAGCTCGGCAGTCCAGGCGCCCGTCACTTCTTCCACCACGGCCGCGGACGGCCCGCAGACGTACAGCCCCGCGTTCTGATCCCACACCGACGTCAGCCAATCCGCCGCAAGCGCCGCTGGCGCAGCGCCTCCAATCACAAAGCCGAAATAGCGCCCGCTCGGGCTCGATACCAGACCAGGCTCAGCGGCCGCGGCGAGTTCGGTTACGACCTGCAGCGGATCGGCCGGCCTCTCCGGAAGCGGACCGCCCAAGCCCGAGCGCAGCTCCTGAACGTCGGCGGACCAACCAATCGGTCGATCAGAGATGCCCTCGAGGTAGGACGCCGCCAAGCCGGCCGTCTCCGCGAGCAGACGACGGATCGTCATGAGCGTGACTGGCCGGGCAACCCGCCGAGAATAAAGCCTTGAGCCGTCACTCGCCCACCCAAAGTCGGGTCTATCAAGCTCCGTTTCGGGCGCACCGTCCCGAGCACCCGGGCTATCGCTTAGTCGCGGGACTGTCGCAAGAACCGCGCGAGTTGTGACGAACACAACCACCCGCCGCGAGCGCCGCGCGATGAGCGCAGCGCGGCAAAGCAGTCGTAGCAGGGGTAGCGCTTCTGCCGATCCGGCCGTGACCGCTTAGGTGCTTGCGGCTGGCCGCCTTCGAGTTAGCACCCCCGAGCAACGGATGCGTCTAAGCCAGGCGTCGGCGGAGCCAGCGCAGGAGCGAGACTGGCGCGGTGGCGGCGTGGCGGGGTGCGGCGGCGGCCTCGCTGCTGTTGGCGGTGGTGGCGGTGGTGGCGGTTGCGGTGTGCACGAGGCGGTCGTGGTCGGCGGCTCGGAGAAGGTCGGCCACGTGCTCTTGGGCGACGATGAGGGTGAGTTGGGAATGCATGGCTGGACCTCGCGCTGGGATGTGGTGCGAGCACTGTGATCTGCGTGGGTTGCAGCCGGCTTGCAGTCCGGTAACCGCCCCGGCCGGGCATCGCAACCGCGGGCGGGCGGTCTCGACGGCGTGCGGTGGGCGGCTAGCGGAGGAGATCGCTACGGTCACCAAGGCGTATGCGTTTCGGCATCCTGGGACCGCTACAGGTGATCGGTGATGATGGGCGTGAGCTCGCCCTGGGTGGCCGGATGCCACGCACGGTGCTTGCTTTGCTGCTGCTGCGGGCGAACGAGGTCGTGTCGAGCGATCAGCTGGTTGAGGAGCTTTGGGCGGGTGTGCCGCCGGCGAGTGGCGCGAAGGGGCTGCACGTGCACGTATCGCGGCTGCGCCGGGCCCTTGCCGCCGGCTACTCAGACCCAGACGGGGAGCGGCTGGTCACGACTGCCGGTGGCTACGTCTTGAGAGTCGGGCCCGAGGAGCTCGATGTCCAGCGATGCGAGCGGCTGATCGGCGAGGGGCGATCGCTGCTGGCGGCGGGGCGACCCGAGCAGGCACTCGCCGCGCTGAGCGGCGCAGTCGAGCTGTGGCGCGGCGAGGTCTTGGCCGACTTTCAATACGACGCGTTCGCGCAGGGGGAGATCGCGCGGCTCGGCGAGCTTCGCGCCGCCGTGCTGGAGGAGCGGATCGCGGTCGAAATGCTGCTGGGCCGGGAGGCGCAGGTGCTGGGCGAGCTCGAGCGTCTCGTGCGCGACTACCCGTACCGCGAGCGCCTGCGGGGCCAGCTGATGCTGGCTCTGTACCGGACCGGACGGCAGGCGGAAGCCCTGGCCGCATACCGTGCCGCACGGTCGGCGCTGGTCGACGAACTGGGGATTGAGCCTTCGGTCGAGCTTCGACAATTGCACGAAGCGATCCTCGCTCAGGACCGGGCGCTGCTCCAAACCGACCCAGGCCAGCCGGCCCCGCCCGCTGGCGCCGTCGCCGGCGCCACGACGGACGGGCGAGCGCCGGGTCATGTCCACCTGCCCGTGCCGGCGACACCCCTCATCGGCCGCGAGCGCGAACTTGCCGAGCTCATGACGCTCGCCGATTCGCGCCGGCTGATCACCCTGACCGGAACCGGTGGGACGGGAAAGACCCGGCTCGGGATCGCGTTCGCGGCGGGTCTCGCCGACCGCTATCCGGACGGCGTGTGGTGGGTTCCGCTCGCCATGGTCAGCGAGGCGCGGCTGGTACCAGCGGCGATCGCGGCGGCGCTCGGCGACATCGCGGATCTGCCGATGTATCTGCGCGGGCGAGCCCTGTTGCTCGTGCTTGACAACTTCGAGCACGTGATCGAAGCAGCTCGCGCGGTCGCCGAGCTGCTCTCCGGCGCGCCGGGTTGTGGGGTGATCGTGACGAGCCGGGAGCGGCTCGGGGTGGCCGCCGAGCAGGAGTACCCGGTGGCGCCGCTGTCGCCCGACGCCGCCGTCGAGCTGTTCACCGCGCGGGCGCGGCAGGTGGAGCCGGGCTACGAGCCGGGTGCTGAGATCGACGCGATCTGCGAGCGACTCGATCGGCTTCCGCTCGCGCTCGAGCTTGCCGCGACGCGGGTCAAGCTCCTCTCCGAGCAGCAGCTCCTCGCCCGGCTGGAGCAGCGGCTGCCGCTCCTCGCCGGCGGGCGCCGCGACCTCCCCAAGCGCCACGGCACGATGCGGGCGACGATCGCCTGGAGCTACGACCTGCTCACCCGACCCGAGCAGCGGCTGCTCACACGGCTGGCGGTGTTCGTCGGCAGCTTCGAGCTCGAGGCAGCGGAACAGATCTGCGACGCCGATCTCGACGCCATGCGGTCACTGATCGACAAGAGCCTCGTACGCCACGCCGACAACGGCCGGCTCTTCCTGTTGCACACAACGCGCGAATACGCACTCGAGCAGTTCGAGTCAAGCGACGAGCGCGACGAG
>DATBYI010000024.1:0-13965 GCA_036513815.1 Solirubrobacteraceae bacterium | reverse complement strand
ACGCCGCTCGCGCCATCCGAGCGTGGCTGCCGGCCGGATCGGATGCAGTCGACGAAGTGCTGGCACTCGACCCGCAGCGGCTCTGCGTTCGGGATCTGGGGCGAAAAGATGTCGCCCGAGCGGGTGATGTACTCGCCATAGCTCGACGCCTTCTGGTCGAACCCCTTGTCGTAGATCTTGAGCTTTCCCTCGAGCGCCTGGTCGTCGAAGGTGGCCATCCGATGCGAGCCGACGACCGTGAAGCGTCGCTCCTTGTGGGGGTCGAGCCAAGACAGGTGTAGGTGGGCGGTGAGGCCCGATGGGAAGCGCAGGAAACAGAACACGACGTCCTCGACCCCGTCCTGCACGTAGGACTCGCCGTGCGCCACCGCCTCCCACGGCTCCTCCTCGGCCAGGTACAGCACGACCGACACGTCGTGAGCGCCGAGGCTCCAGAGCGCGTTCTCGTCCGCGCGCAGCTTGCCCAAGTTGAGCCGGTTGCCGTAGATGTAGTAGATCCGCTCGCCCAGCTCGCCCGAGTCCACGAGCTGCTTGAGCCGCTGCATCCCCGGGTGGTACTCGAGCAGGTGCCCGACCATCAGGATGCGCCCGTACTCCTGCGCGGCGGCCACAACCCGCTGCGCGTCGCTCACCGACTGCGCGAGCGGCTTCTCGACAAAGCAGTGCTTGCCGGCCTGCAAGACCTGCTCGGCGTGGTCGGCATGGCGCGACACCGGCGTGGCGAGCGCGACCGCGTCCACGGACGGATCGTCCAGCACCTCGTCGAGTTCCGCCGTGAACCGCGCCGAAGGGAACAGCTCCGCCACCCGCTCCCGCGACTCCTCGGACGGATCGACGCACCAGCTCAACCGGCAGCCGGGGATCGCCGCGAAGTTACGAACGAGGTTGGGTCCCCAGTAGCCGAGGCCGGCCACGGCGATGGAAAGGGAATCGTCAATCACAGGAACTCGCGCCTCATCCGACCTGCAGTCTAAGAGCGGCCAGGACACGCTCTCCGGCGCGCCCGTCCCCGTACAGCGACGGATGCTCGCGCGGTGGCTCGGACTCCACAGCCCGTAGCGCCGCCGCCACGTCGAGGTCGACCAGCGTGTTCCACCCCGACTCGACGGTCTCGGTCCACTCGGTGCTGGCGCGCAACGTGACGCACGGCACCTCCGCCAGATAGGCCTCCTTCTGGAGCCCACCCGAGTCGGTGAGGACGGCGCGAGCGTTGCAGACGAGCGCGGCCGTCTCCAGGTACCCGAGCGGCGGCGCGGTGATCACCTGCCCGCAGCTCTCGAGGCGCCCGAGCAGGTCGCGCTCGTCGAGGTGGCGCCGCGTGCGCGGGTGGATGGCGAACAGCACCGGGAGGGGCATCTCGCACAGCAGATCGACGAGCGCCGCGAGCCGTCCCGGGTCATCGACGTTGCCGACGCGATGGGCGGTGGCGAACAGATACTCGCGCGGCGCGAGGCCGCGGGCGGCGAGCAGATCGACGCGCGTGCGCGCCCGCGGCTGGACGGTGAGGGCCACGTCGACCATCACGTCGCCGACGAGCTCGACCTTGCCACGGACACCCTCGGATCGCAGGTTTGCGACCGCGACGGAGGAAGAGCAGAGGAGCAGCGACGAGGCGTGATCGACGAGCACCCGGTTGAGCTCCTCGGGCATGGCGCGGTCGAACGAGCGCATCCCCGCCTCCACGTGCGCCACCGGAATCCGCGCCTGCGCGCCGGCCAGCGCGCCGGCCAGCGTCGAGTTGGTGTCCCCGTAGACGAGCACCACATCGGGCGACGCGTCGCTCAGCACCGGCTCCAGCGCCTCCAGCATCCGCGCCGTCTGCGAGGTATTGGAGCCGAGCGCGATCCCGAGCTCACGGTCGGGCGCAGGCAGTCCAAGTTCGGAGAAGAACACTGACGACAACGAGTCATCGAAGTGCTGGCCCGTGTGGACGAGGAGCTCTTCGTGCGAGGCGCGCAGACGTGGCGAGACCGCCGCCGCCTTGATGAACTGGGGGCGGTTCCCGATCACCGTGACGATCTTCATCGCGCTGGTTCGGCCAGCCGCTCGCGGATCACCAACTCCACGGCCTCCGCCGTGCGCCGGGTGACCGGACCCGGGGCATCGAAGACGCGGTCGTCGATCGCCGCCACCGGCTGCACCTCGCGGACGGTGGAGGCGAGGAACGCCTCGTCGGCCCGCAGCATCTGCTCGAGCGTGCAGGAGCGCTCGGACGCGCCGGTCGCCTCGATCACCATCGCCCGAGTGATCGACGCCAGGATGTGCTCGTCGAGCGGCGGGGTCAGCAGCTCGCCGTCCGCGACCCAGAAGATCGAGCTCGTCGGGGCCTCGAGGACCCTGCCGTGGGGGGTGACGAGCAGCGCCTCGTCGAACCCGCGCTCGCGCGCGAGGCGCGCCGCGAGCATGTTCGCCCCGTAGGAGAGCGACTTGACGCCGTCGAGGATGCGCGTCGGCGAGTAGGTCACCGAGCCGAGGCGGGCGGTCTCGGGCATGGCCGGCGCGGGCTCGGTCAAGAGCAGTCGGCGCCCCCCACGCGTGATGACGACCCGCAGCAGCGCGTGCTCCGGGCCGCTGCCCGCCTGGGCCACGAGTCGCCACGTCTCGGCCCTGACCGCCTCGAGGTCCAGCGGAAGGCGCATATTTGCCGCGGAGCGCTCGAGCCGGCGCAAGTGCTCCTCGAAGGCGAACGGCCGCCCGTCGTAGAGCCGCATCACTTCGAACACGCCGTCGCCACGGATCAGTCCTTCGTCGGTGGCGGGGATCGTCGCCTCGGAGGCGAGCATCAATTCGCCGTCGAGCGACGCGAGGGAACCGGGGGCGCTAGCCATCGCCGTCCCGCGCCCACACCTCGGCGAGCCGCACGACGACCGCCGCGGCGGCCGCCATGTCCTGCACCGAGGCCCACTCGCGCACCGAGTGGTACTCGTGGCCTCCGGTGAAGATGTTCGGGGTGGGCAAGCCCATCTCGCTTAGGCGCGACCCGTCGGTCCCGCCCCGGATCGGCTGGCGGATCGGCTCGAGTCCCTCGGCGCGGATCGCCGCCTCGGCCGCGTCCGTCACGCCGGGGACCGAGCTCAGATACTGGTGCATGTTCCGGTACTGCTCGCGCACCTCGATCTCCAGACGCGCCCGCGGCTCCGCGTCGACGATCTCGTGCGCGGTCCGCTCGAGCAGCTCGCGATGACCTTCGAGCGCGTCGTCGTCGAAGTCGCGCAGAATGAACCTCACATGCGTCTCGGACGCGTCGCCGGTGATCTCGTGTGGGTGGATGAAGCCCTGGCGCCCCGCCGTCGTCTCGGGGGTCAGCGTGTCCGACGGGAGCGCCGCCACGATGCGCGCGGCCAGTCGCAGCGCGTTGACCATCTTCCCGGTGGCCTGCCCGGGATGCACCTCGACGCCGCGGACGGTCAGGGCTGCCTCGAGCGCGCTGAACGTCTCGTCCTGGAGCTCGCCGATCTCCGACCCGTCGAGCGTGTAGGCGCAGCGCGCGCCGAAGCCGTCGATGTCGAACAGCGTCGCGCCCTCGCCGATCTCCTCGTCGGGGGTGAACGCGATCCTGAGCGTCGGGCGGGGCAGCTCGGGATGGGCGGCGAGGTGGGCGACGCCGGCCATGATCTCGGCCACCCCCGCCTTGTCGTCGGCCCCGAGCAGCGTGTCTCCACTCGAGGTGACGATGTCGTGACCGGCCTTCCCCGCGAGCTCGGGCATCCGCGCCGGGTCGAGCACCGTGCCCTGGCGCGGCAACTCGAGGATGCCCCCGTCGTAGTCGGCGTGAACGATCGGCTCGACGCCCTGCCCGGGAGCGTCCGGACTCGTGTCCATGTGCGCGATCAGCCCGATCGCCTGGCCGTCGCCGTTTCGGGCGTCCGCCCCCGTGCCCGAGAGCGCCGCCGTTCCGGCGAGGGTCGCCACCACGTAGCCGTTCTCGTCGAGGTGAGCGTCGTCGAGTCCGGCTTCGCGCAACTCGTCGACGAGCAGGCGGCCGAGATCGAGCTGACCAGGCGTACTCGGCGAGGAGCTGCGCTCGCGTCGCGACTGCGTGTCGATTCGCACGTATCGAAGAAACCGCGCCAGGACGTCCTGGGCAAGCTCCTCGGCCAGCGGTGAGGTGTAGGAAGTGGACATTGTGGTGAGTATCGCAACGTGGGGGGGACGGAGGCTGCGAGGACACGACCCCGACCCCTGAGGAGTGAGTAGAGATGGCAACCCAGACGCCAACCCAACGCTCGGCCACCGCGAAGCGCGCGGCGGCGACCCGTAAGCGGAACGCGGCAAAGCGCAGCGCCACGACCACGAGGGCGAACGCGCGCCGGACCCGCGGGGCGGCCTCGGCCACCGTGCGCACAAGCGCCCGGACCACGGCCCGCAGAGCTCGCACGACCGGCGTGGGCGCCGTCCAGACGGCCGCCCGTACCGCCGATGCCGCGGAAACCCAGCTCGGCGCCGTCGCGACGAGCGCGCAGCGCGTAGTGCTGACCGCGGTCGGCGCGATCGCCACCGCCGGAGATACGGTCAAGCGGAACGTCAAGACGTTCACCGATCGCGGGCAGCTTTCGCGGCAGCTCGATCGGTTCGAGCGGCGTGGCACGCGGCTGCTCAAGCAGGGCCGCCGCCAGGTCAGGCGGCGCGCACGCTGACAACCCGCGGGCGTCGCGGCAGGGAAGCCGGGCGCGCCGCGCCGGGGGCATTCGATTGCCACGCGCGGGCCGTCCTTGTGCTAAAAGTGGACAGTCTGCGAAAGGAGGCTCCCCGTGTCGGGGATCCCGGTTGGCGAGCCCGTGTCCGCTGCTGACTCGCAAGAACTGTTCGAGCGGTGGAGGCGAAATCGCGACCGCGCTGCCCGCGACGAGCTAATCGCGCGCTTTCTGCCCCTTGCGCGCAAGCTCGCCAGGCGGTACGTCCAATCGAGCGAGCCGTACGACGATCTCGTGCAGGTGGCGAGCCTCGGCTTGGTCAAGGCCGTCGAGCGGTTCGACCCCGATCGCGGCTTCGCGTTCACCTCGTTCGCGGTGCCGACGATCGTCGGCGAGCTCAAGCGCTACTTCCGCGACACCGGGTGGGCCATCCACGTCGACCGCGGCGCACAGGAGCGCGCCCGCCGGATCAACGAGGCGCGCCAGGCCATCAGCGCCCGCATCGGGCGCCCCCCGCGAGTCGACGAGCTCGCCCAGTACCTCGAGTTGAGCGAGGAAGAGGTGCTGGACGGTCTACAGGTCGCCGAGGCGTATGGCACCGTCTCGCTCGACGCTCCGCTGGCCGACGAGGAGGACGCCTCCCGGCTCGACGCGATCGGAGACGAGGACCAGCGGCTCGGCCTGGTCGACGACCAGACGACGATCTTCGCCGCCGCCAAGCACTTGCCCCAGCGCGAGCGTGAGATTCTCTTCCTTCGCTTTGGTGAGGACCTCACGCAATCGGAGATTGCCGAGCGCGTCGGCGTGTCCCAGATGCAGGTCTCGCGCCTGCTCCGCCGCTCGTTGCAGCGCCTGCGCCAGCTGACCGGCGAGACGCGCTAGAAAGACTTCCGGCGGAGCGCCCGCAGGCATTCTCCGCCGGATCACAGCTCACGGTCAGCTGGGTGCTACCAGCGATACCACCTTCGGCGGCCTCCCACGGCGGAGTCGACTCCTCCGATCAGGAATCCAATCAGCCACAGGACCACCGCGACGATCAGCACGATCCACAGAATGTGGGCGGCAAAGCCGAGCCCGCCAAAGATGGCCAGAATCAGCAGCAGTGCGATAAGGGCAACCATTCCACTCTCCTTTCTCCGAGCACTCGATAGCGCTGCGGTGTGATTACCCGCTCCGGCATCGCGCGACGCAGCGCGGGGCCTCAAACCACCCAGGCGGGTGCTGACAGGACAAGCCCAGCATGGTCCGCCCAAGATCAGTAGGCTCGCGGCACTGTGCAGAGCCATTTCCGTGTCGAGGTCCACAGCGAGGATCGGGCAACCGTGATCGCGGTGAGCGGCGAGCTCGACCTCGCGTCGAGCCCCGCCTTGCAGGAAGAGCTCGACCGCGTGTCCGCGGACTCCGAGCTGCTGATCATCGACCTCAGGGAGCTCGACTTCATGGACTCGACCGGACTGAGCGTGCTCGTCCGGGCCCACCAGCGGGCGGAGGAGCAAGGGCGGCGCCTCGCGATGGTCAAGGGACCCCAGCAGGTTCAGCGGCTGCTGAGCCTGACCGGCGTCGCGGACCGGCTCACGCTCGTCGACGCTCCCGAGGACCTGATCGGGAAGAACTGACGGCCGCGCCCGCTGACCAGGGTTTGTCGGCGGCGCCTGACGGCGGCGCCTTAGGCGCGCCGGCGGTCCACCATGACGACGTGCAGGATCTCGCCGCCCTGCTCTGAGCGGACGTCGAGCTCGTCGCTGAGCATCGTCAGCGCGGACGCCGCGCTGTAGTCCGCTGCCTGGTGGGACAGCTGGTCGCCGCTGCCGGCGGTGAACGGACCGATCGTCAGCTCGAGCCGTTGTGTGTCGGTGGAGATGGCGAACGACATGCGCGCTCCCTCGGCGGAGCGCCCGGCGTGCGCCGCGATCGCATCGGTGACGAGGTACACGTCGGAGAAGCGGTCGAGTGAGAAGCGCGCGCGAGCGGCCAGGGCTCGCGCCACGCGCCCGAGTACCCCAGCCAGGAGGCTGATCGGCGACAGTGAGACGACAGCGTCGCCGGCCAGCCAGCCGGCGTCGGTATCGTCGGGGCCGGGTCGGCTCGGAAGGTGGAAGAGAGGCTTTCCGTCGCGCTGTCCCGCGAACGACATCCTCACCTCGGTGCCCCCGTCGGGGACGGGGCGGAACTCGGCGCGCTCCGCGAGCGCCCGGATCACCGACAGCCCGACGCCACGGATCGACTCGTCGGCCGGGGCGAGCGGCGGCAGCCCCGAGCCGTGATCGAGGACCACGACCTGGATCGCCTCGGGGTCGATATACATGCGGACGCCGAGCGGGCCGGTCTCGCCTTCGTAGGCGTGCATGACCACGTTGTTGCACGCCTCGCTCACCGCGGTCTTCAGATCGTCCAACAGTTCGGGGTCGAGCCCGATCAACTCGGCGACGCCGGCGAGCACGCCACGCACGAGCGTCAGCGTCTCGGGCCGCGAGTCCAGCTCGAGCCGGACGGCGGGCGAATCTTCGGTCACGGCCGTCGAATCTTCGGTCAGGTCAGGCGAGTCTTCGGTCACGTCAGGCGACCTCCGTGGTCGAGGCCGTGCTTTTCCGCTTCGTTTGCGGGGTAAACATATGCCCAGTCATGAATTCACGCATTCGCACCCTGTACAAGATCGATCCCCAGCCGGAGGCGCCGGCCCACGCACGACGCATCATTGCCGAAGAGCTGTCGTCGCGGGTTCCGGACGAAACGGTCGACGACATCAAGCTGATGGTCAGCGAACTGGTCACCAACGGCATCGTGCACGGTGGCCAAGCGGACGTTCCCGTCATGCTCGACCTGTCGGTGAACGGCGACATACGCTGCGGCGTCCTTGACCACGGTGCCGGGTTTGCGACGCGCTTGAACCGGCCCCCGAGCACTCGGGAGGGTGGGCTGGGGTCTGCGCCTCGTGGAGCAGCTCTCGGACCGTTGGGGTGTGGAGTGCTCGCCGCAACGGACCGAAGTATGGTTCGAGCGGCAGTGCGCGTGACGCGACGTCCACGCGCGGGCTTCCTCTGGCCCGGCCCCGGCCATGGTGTTTTTGAGACGAGATCCGTCAGGCGACGGATACTTCGTCGCCTGTCTCGGTCATCTCGCGCAGGCGAGCCAGTGCCCGACGCAGGATCCTTGATACCTGCATCTGCGAGACGCCGATCTCATCGGCGATCTGGGTCTGCGTCAAGTCCTGCACGAATCGCAGTGCGAGGACGTGGCGCTCGCGCGCTGTGAGTTGGTGCGCCGACGCGGCAATGGTCACGCTCGCGTCGACGAGCTCGAACCGCTCGTCTTCCTGGCCGAAGGCGTCGGCAAGCGAGCCTGTCTCCCCGTCGGCGTCCTCGCGCGGGGCGTCCAGTGAAGTGGAGTGGTGCGCGCCCGCGGTCTCGAGGGCGTCGAGGACATCCTCGATGCTCATCTCGAGGTACTGGGCGAGCTCCGGGACGCTCGGCGGGCGGCCCGTCTTCGATGTGAGCTGCTGCTGGGCCTCCTCGACCTTTAGGGCCATCTCCTGGGCGCCACGCGGGACGTGGACCGACCAGCCGAGGTCGCGGAAGTAGCGCTTCAGCTCACCAAGGATGGTGGGCACGGCAAACGACGAGAACGCCGTGCCGCGGTCGGCGTCAAAGCGGTCGACGGCCTTGACGAGGCCGAGGCTGGCGACCTGAAGCAGATCCTCGAACGGCTCGCGGGCTCCGGCGTACCGGCGGGCAAGCTTGCGGGCGAGGGGCAGGAAGCGATGAACCAGCTCATCGCGCGCGGAGCGGTCACCGTGCTGCTGCCAGCGGTCGAAGAGCTCGACTGAATCGGTGCGGGCAATGGCTAGAGAGTTCATGCACGCCTGATACCCATACATCCGGACGGCTAAGCACTAACCGGACCAAAAGATGGAATTTCGTCAACCCGCGTGGACGCCTTTGGGCCGGCTAACGCCGGCGTCCGTGGGACCGTGTTCCCCATCCGGACGGGGAAGGCGGCCCCACGGACGCCGAGCGCAGCGAGGCCCAAGGCGCCTTAGACGGCGACCGCGCGCCGCCGCGGAGACATCCGCGCCAGCAGGCTCGCGATGAGATGACCCACCACGAGGTACACGAGAGCGGCCAAGCCCCAGTTCACGGCCATCGCCAGCTTGGCGTTATGGATCGAGAACAGGTTCTTGAACGGACCAACCAGCCACTGGCCGGCGTCGTGAATGTCTTTCACGATCGCGTTGCTTTGATTTGCTCCGAGCACAAACAGGACGATCGCCGCCACAATGACGAGTGCGATAAGCCCCGCGAGGGATCGGACGATACGAGCGAGTGCTAATGCCATGTGTTCCTCACCTCCTGCCGGGGGGCTACCCGGCGCGCGCCGAGCGTATGCGCGGAAGACGGGGTAGCTGAGGGAGATGCCGCGCTCGATCTGGAATGGAACGATCACCTTCGGCCTGATCGCCGTCCCGATCAAGGTGCACTCAGCCACCGAGAGCCACACGATCCACTTCCACCAGGTCCACGCCAAGGATGGCGCGCGCATCGAGCAGAAGCGCATCTGTTCGAAGGAGGGCAAGGAGGTGCCCTACGACGAGGTGGCGATGGGCTACGAGCTGCGCGGCGGCGCGTTCGTGCTGCTCGACAAGGACGAGATCAAAGCCGCGGCGGGCGATCGGTCGCACACGATCGGGCTCGAGCAGTTCGTCGATCCGCACCAGGTCGATCCCGTCTTTTACGACCGCACGTACTACCTCGGGGCGGGCGAGGGCGGGGAGGACGCCTACCGCCTGCTCCTCGACGCGCTCAAGCGAGCCAAACGGTCGGGGATCGGTCGGTGGGTGTTCCACGACCGCGAGTACCTCGTGTCGGTACGCGCCGGCGACGACCTGCTTGTGCTCCACACGATGCGCTTCGCCGACGAGCTGGTAGGGGTGGAGAAGCTCGATATCGCCAAACCGAGCCGCAAGCCGGCCGAGCGCGAGCTCAGCATGGCCGAGCAGCTGGTCGACTCGTTGAAGAAGCGCTTCCGCCCCGCTTCGTTCAAGGATGACTATCGCGATCGGGTCGCCGAGCTGATCAAGCGCAAGGCGGACGGCGAGGAGATCGAGTTCCCCGAGCGAGAGGACGTCGAAGCACCAGATGATCTGGCGGCGGCGCTCGAGGCCAGTCTCGGCAACGGCCGGCGGAAGGCGAGGCGCTGATCGATGCCACGTTCGCTGTGGAGCGGGTCGCTCAGCTTCGGCCTCGTCAACGTCCCCGTGGTTATGGTCACCGCGGTTCGCGACCTCGATCTGCACTTCCGCCAGCTACATGAGAAGGACGGTGCGCCAATCGAGGTGCAGCGCTGGTGCTCGAAGGAGGATGTCGAGGTTCCCTACGAGGAGATCGCGCACGCGTTCGAGTTCGACGACGGCAGTCAGGTGATCGTCAGCGACGAGGAGCTCGAGGCGATCGAGCCGCGGCGGACGCGCACCATCGAGATCGAGCAGTTCGTCGACCTCGACGAGGTCGACCCGATCTACTTCGATCACCCCTACTACCTGCTGCCGGCCGGCTCGGACGACGGATCCGCGCGTGCCTACCGGCTGCTCGTCGATGTGATGGCGCGGACCGACCGGGCCGCGCTGGGGCGCTTCGTGATGCGGGCCAAGGAGTACCTGGCGATCGTCCGAGCCCGCGACGGCGCGCTGATGCTCTCGACGATGCTGTTCGCCGACGAGGTGCGCGACGGCAAGGACGTGGGGAACGCCGCCCAGACGTCCCACAAGCCCTCGGCCCAGGAGATCAAGGCCGCGGTCGCCGTGATCGAGGAGCTCTCGCAGGAGTGGGAGCCGGGCGAGTGGAAGGACCGCTACCGCCGGCGGCTGCAGGACGTGGTCTCGCGCAAGCGCAAGGGCAAGACGATCAAGGTGCCCGAGCCGACCGAGCCGGCGACTGAGGAGGCGGCCGACCTGATGGAGGCGCTCGAACAGACGCTGGCGGAGATGCGCGGTGGCAAGTCTGGTAAGCGAAGAGAGAAACAGGAGGCATGAACGTGCCCGACAAGCGTGAGGAACAGCTCGAGCGGATGCGCGAGGCGCTCGACCGCAAGGACCAGGAGTCCCGCGTGCGCGCGGAGGAACACTCGCTCGAGGAGGCAGACCGACCGCCGGACGTCGAAAGCGTCCGCGCCAAGAGCTCCGGTCACAAGAAGAAGACCGCCGACAAGTGGAATCAGTGAGGCTCGGCGGCGCCGATCGATTGACGCCGGCGCCTCAGCGGCCCTGAGCGCGCATCAGGCGTCGGGCCCGCGCCGGCAACTCGGCGATCGTCCCGCGCACCTCCGAGAGTCCCTCCCGGAGCTCGCGGTCGCCCACCTCTACCGGCATCATCGAGTCCTGGAGCTCGGCGAGGCTTTGGTCGGCGCGATCGATCGCGTCGACAGCTCGGTCGACGTACACCCGCGGATCGGCCGAGTGCATCCCGCCCGAGCTGGGCTCGAAGGTGCGCCCGGGCAGTCCGGAGCGCTCGGCGAACTCCGCGTGGGTGCGCCGCAGACGACCGTAGGCGGACTGGACCGGGCGGAACAGCTCCTCTTCGAGTCGATCGGCGGTCTGCTCGTCGAGCTCCTCGTAGGCCTCGCCCAGGCTGGCCAGCGCGAGCGCGAGCTGATCGGTCGCCTCGGCCACGTCGTCGAGGAGCGCTCGCCTCGCTTCGCCGGCGTTGTAGGACATCGCCTCGAGCTTAGTTCCCGGCCGGCCCGGCGCCGCCGCATCGATCGTCGCGGAATTTTCTCATTGACATCGCCATACGGGCCTATGCTACGTAGGCGATGAGCCGGCTGGCGATCCGGGTGCGGTGGCGACAGCGCCGCCGGCCTTCCACGAGGTAGACCGTGGCGTCCATCGCGAACCTTCTCCGGGGCAGCGATCGCGAGTTCTTCGATCTGTTCGAGCGCGCCGGCGCGAACATCGTGCGGGCCGCCGAGCTGCTCGACGAGATGCTCGCCCGCTATCCCGAGAGCTCTGACCTCGCCCGCGACATCCTCGCCTGTGAGCACGACGGAGATCAGATCACCCACGACGTGATCAGCCGGCTCAACCAGACGTTCGTGACGCCTATCGACCGCGAGGACATCCTCCAGCTCGCCTCCGCGCTCGACGACATCGTCGACTACACAGAGGAGGTCGCCGACTACCTCGGGCTGTACAAGATCGAGGCGCCGATGGCGCAGGCCCAGCGGCTGGCCGGCGTGCTGCGCGACGCGACGCGGCAGATCGCGGCCGCGATCCCGCTGATTCGGACCTTCAAGGACATCAACGACCAGATGGTCGAGGTGCACCGGCTCGAGAACGAGGGCGACCGGATCGTCCGCGAAGCCATCGCGTCCCTGTTCGAGAGCGGGATCGACCCGATGGTCGTGATCCGCTGGAAGGACATCTTCGAGCGGCTCGAGAGCGCGATCGACTCGACCGAGCGAGCCGCCTTCATCCTCGAAGGCATCGTCATCAAGAACGCGTGAGCGCTTCCGAGTTCGTACGCGGGGTCGACTTCGTGGGCATCCCGACCCGGGACATCGCCGCCGCGGCCGCCTTCTACGGCGAGAAACTCGGGCTGCCGCGGTCGGTCTACCTCCCCGACCGCCACTTCTCCGAGTACGAGACGGACAACCTGACCCTCAGCGTCTACAACGCCGAGGCGATGGGGATGGAGCACAAGCCCAACCCGAACCCGATCGCGCTTCACGTCGATGACGTCGCCGCGGCGCGCGGGCGGCTCGAGGAGCGCGGCGTGCAGTTCCACGGGGAGACGCTCGACACGGGTGTCTGCCACATGGCGTTCTTCTCCGATCCGGACGGCAACGCGCTGATGCTCCATCACCGCTACGCGCCGCGGGAGACAGACCTCTAGAGCAAGGAGCGAGTCGTGGCCCTCACCCGTCAGACGATGACCGACGAGCAACGCAAGTCGGTCGCGCTCGAGTATCTGAAGGCGTTCGACAACGGCGGCGTGACCTCGACCGGGGACAGCATCCTCGAGCTGTTCGCGCCCGACGCCCAGGTCGCGTTCCCGAAGTGGGGGCTCGCCAACGGGCGCGAGGAGATCGGGAAGATGTTCGGCGACGTCGGCGCCACGCTCAAGTCGATCCGGCACGACTATGCGAACTTCAACTGGATCTTCTCGGGCAGCGACCTGGTGGTGTGCGAGGGGACGAGCTACGGCGAGCACGAGGACGGCCCGTGGCGCGCCGGCGTGCCCGAGTGGGGCGCGGGCCGCTGGTGCGACGTGTTCGAGATTCGCGACTGGCAGATCCACCGCTGCTTCATCTACCTGGACCCGGACTACGCCGGCAAGGACACCGAGCGCTACCCGTGGCTGGCTGGAGCGATGGCGCAGGGCGTGGCCGCCCCGGCCTAGGGCGCCGCTGTCAGGCGCTGGCGACCGGCGACTGAACGCGGCTCGGCATCTCCACGACGAGCGCGCCGGCCAGGCGCCGGAGCACAGGCTGGAGGTCCTCGTCCTCCTCGGGGCGCCAGCCGTCGAGCAGCCGGCACAGCTCGGCGCGGCCGGCGGCGATCAGCTGCTCGCGCGCCGCCTCGCCCGCGGGCGTGAGCTCGAGATGGTTCTCGTCGTCGGTCATGACGTACGCGTGCCGCGTCAGCCCATCGAGCGGTTCGCGCAGCTGGTTGGGCGAGAGGTGAAGCTCCTCGGCCATGGCCGGCGCGCTCGTGGGAGCCCGTTCGCCGATGCGGTTGAGCAGCCAGCCCTCGGGGGGCGTGACGTGCACCCCGGAGCGGTCGATCAGCGTCTCGTAGACCCGCTGGCGCTCCTCGCGCTGCATCAGCGAGCTCAGGATCCGCTCGAGCTCGTGTTCGGAGCTGCCGTGGCGCGGGGCCGCGAAGGTCTCGCCGACGCCCTCCGCCGCCGCCGTCTGGCGCAGCGGGATCTCGCGCAGCAGCCAGCTGAGTAGGAACGCCACGAGGGCAACCGCCGCGGCGACCGTAAACACGGGCTGGAGCGCCGCGGAGAACGCGGCGATGTACGGCTCCTTGATCCCCGCGGGGAGGTGACTGACCACGGCTGGGTTGGCGGCGGTCGGTACATGGACGCCCTTGGGAATCCGGCTCGCCAGCTCGCGGCTCAGGTTGTTCGAGAAGATCGCGCCGAAGGCCGAGACGCCGATCGATCCCCCAATTTGCCGGAACAGCGTCGAGCCTGACGTCGCCACCCCGAGGTAGCGATAGTCGACCGAGTTCTGGGTGGCGAGCACGAGCACCTGCATGGTCATCCCCAGCCCGAGCCCGAGCACGACCATGTCCAAGGCGACGGTCACGGTCGTCGTCGCGAGGCCGATATGC
>DATBYI010000023.1:0-9133 GCA_036513815.1 Solirubrobacteraceae bacterium | reverse complement strand
CCTGCGCGCCGAGAGCTTCTTCAACGTCGCGCGGTTCATCGACAGCAAGGACCGGTTCGCGCCCGACCTCTCGATCTACGGCGACGTGCCGCTGCATGAGCAGTCACACGGCGAATCGTTTCTCGCCCTCGCCGCGAACCGCTTCGGCCGCGAGAGCCTCTACCTGCTCGACGAGCCTGAGGCGGCGCTGTCGGTGTCAAGCGAGCTCGCCCTCCTCGCGGTGGTGATACGCGCCGCGCGGGCGGGAGCCCAGTTCATCATCGCCACCCACTCGCCAATCCTCCTGGCCTGCCCGGACGCGCGCATCTACGAGTTCGACGAGTCCGGGATCGGCACCCCGGACTACGACGACCTAGAGGCGGTCCGGCTGACCCGCGGGTTCCTCGCCACGCCCGAACGCTACCTGCGCGCGATCGAGGCAGGCGACGAGGACAGCTGACAATCCGTCACGTTCGGCCGGGTGGCGGAGCCGCGGGCCTATAGGCCGCCGGACACACGCAGCACGGTGCCGGTGGCGTAGGCGGCCTCAGGCCCGAGCAGCCAGACGATGGCGGGCGCGATCTCGTCCGGTTCGGCCGGCCGGCCCATCGGGATCCGTGACGCCGCCTCCTGCGCTCGCTCCGGAGCGCCCGCCCCGGTATGGATCTCGGTGTTGACGATGCCGGGCGCGACGGCATTCACGCGGATCCCGTCCTCCGCCAACTCCTTCGCCAGGCCGACGGTCAGCGCGTCGACCCCGGCCTTGGCCGCGGCGTAGTGCACGTACTCGTGCGGCGACCCGAGCGTGGCGGCGCCCGAGGACAGGTTGACGATCGCGCCGCCCCGGCCGCCGCGGCGGACCGACATCACCCGAGCCGCCTGCCGTGCGCATAGGACGACGCCGACCAGGTTGACGTCGATCACCTGGCGGATCACCTCGACCGGAGTGTCGACCAGGTCGCCGATGTGCGCCGTCAGCCCGGCGTTGGCGACGAGCCCGGTGACCGGCCCAAGCTCCGCCGCGTCGGCGAACATGCGCTCCACGTCCCGTTCGCGAGTGATGTCGGCTTGAAGGGACAGGCACCGCCCGCCGAGCTCGGTCGCTTGGCTGCGCACGCGCTCGGCCGCCTCGCGGTCGGATCGGTACGTGAAGGTCACGTCATGGCCGGCGCGGACGAGTGCCAGGACCGTCGCCGCGCCGATCCCCCGGCTGCCCCCGGTCACGATCGTCACCGGCCGCCCGGCTGGTTCCATGGCGGGGGCGTCTACCCGCCGGCAAGCTTCTCGAGCTGCGCGAACGCCTCCGCCTCAAGCAGCGTTTGACACGCCTGCGCGCACGCCCGACACGCCTTTAAGCACAGCGCGCAGTGACGGTGGTGGGTGGCGTGTCGCTCGCACTCATCAGCGCAGTCCGTGCAGGTCAAGACGCACGCGCGCAGCAGGTGGTGCGTGACGCGGTGGTTCGTGGCAAACCGGCGCGACAGATCGTGCATCGTGGCCGCGCACACGTCTGCGCAGCTGGTGCACAGTGCGATGCAGCGTGCCATCTCCGCCACGTCGTGCTCGGCCAGGTCCGAGTTCGCGCACGAGACGCACGACTGCTGCGAGGTGAGACACGCGTCGATCGCTGCGGCAACGTCCTCGACCGGCAGCTCAGAAGCCACCGGCGAGGCATCGAGCATGTCGCGCGAGAGGCTCATCCGCGCCGGAAGCGGCTCTCCTCGTCGACGGTTCGCTCGGCGGTGGGCAGCGCCTCGAGCCTCCCGTCCGGGATCGGCTCGCCGCTTTCGACTGACAGCCCGTACGTCCCCGCCTCGAGCCTCGCCTCGGCACGGTCGAGCGCGGCGAGCTGGGTCATCAGCTCCTGGCGGTGTCCCTCATCGAATTCGTCCTGGTAGAGGTCCTCGTCGTCCTCGTCGCCGGGCTCCAGCCGGTCGTCGCTTTCCAGTGGTCCGTCGCCATCGAGTTCGGCGAGCGCCTGCTCGATTCGCGTCCGTTCGCGGTCGAGGAGCTTGCGCGCATGTTTAGCGTCCATGGGCGAAGCCTAACGTCCCCGCGGCTCACCACCACTTCCGCTCGCGCGCCCGGCTCGTGCCGCCCGTCTGATCGAGACCGTCGAGTGCCGCCACAGCCTCGTCGGACAGCGTGAAATCGAAGATCTGCCCGTTCTCCTCGATCCGCTCACGGTGTGTCGACTTCGGGATCACCGGGATTTCGCGCTGGACGCACCAGCGCAGCAACACCTGCGCCGGCGTGCGGCCCGTCGCGTCGGCGATCTGCCTGACCACCGGTTCGTCGAGGTGCCGGCCGGTCCCGAGCGGACTGTAGGCCTCAAGTACGACGCCGCGCTCCTCGCAGGCCTCGAGCAGCGCGCGCCGATCCTCGAACGGGCTGAACTGGACCTGGTTGACCGCGGGGACGACACTGCCCGCCGAGCTGACCTGCTCGAGCTCGTCGGCGTCGAAGTTGGACACGCCGATCGAGCGCGTGTAGCCGAGTTCGCGAGCACGTTCCATCCCGGGCCAGGCCCAGGTGGGACCGCCCTGAGGCCAGTGGACGATGTACAAGTCGACTTGGTCGACCCCCAGCCGCTCCAGGCTTCGCTCGGCTTCGGCCACGGGATCCCTATGGCGTGGGAAGAACTTGGTCGTGAGGAAGATCTCCTCGCGCGGGACGCCGCTCTGCCGCAGAGCCTGACCCACGCTCTCTTCGTTGCCGTACGCCTGCGCGGTGTCGATGTGCCGGTAGCCGAACTCGAGCGCCCAGCGCACCGCGTTCCCGCACTGCGGACCGTTCGGGACCTGCCAGACGCCGAGCCCGAGCAGCGGGAGCTGGTTTCCGTCCGCCAGCGAACGGACGTGGCGGTCGGCAGCCGAGTCAGTGGACATTTGAGCTCTCCTTCGTCGATTGGAACGTGCCGCGCATCGGCCTTCTACGTTAGGACGCGCGCGGCCTTGTCAGAATGGGCCCTGATGCCCGAGCACTACCAGCGTCCCGGCTGGTTCACAACCAACGTCTTCAATCGCTCCGTCGCGTTTTTGACGCGGGCCGGCGTGAGCGTGTACGGCTCGCGCGTCCTCGAGGTGCAGGGCCGCAAGTCCGGGCAGTGGCGACAGACCCCGGTCAACCTTCTCCGCTTTGGAGGGCAGGAATACCTGGTATCGCCTCGCGGGCACACCCAGTGGGTCAAGAACCTCCGCGCCAGCGGAGATGGACGGCTCCGAGTCGGCCGCCGGACCCATCCGTTCACCGCGCTCGAGCTTCCGGACGCGGATAAACCGCCACTACTACGCGAGTACTTGAGGAAGTGGAAGTTCGAAGTCGGCGTGTTCTTCGGGGGTGTCGGCCCCGACGCCCCGGATGCCGAGCTGCTCCGGATCGCGCCCGACCATCCCGTCTTCCGACTGACCGAGCGATGAGTTTGCTCGCTCGTGGCAGTCTTAGGGACATAGGTCGGCGCCGTCCCGCGCCCAACCCCCGATTCCGGCGCTCACGCCGCCGGCCCTAGCGGGGGCAAAGGGGGCTCGTGCCCTCGGGACGCCGGTCGGTTCGTTGCCCTTTCCGGCGGGGCGCCGCGAGCGTGAGTCACGGGGCCGCGCCATCCGAGAAAGGGACACCGAATGACCGAGCACAAGTCGTTCAAACGCCTAGTCCGGGCGCGGATGGAGAAGACCGGCGAGAGCTACACGGCGGCGCGGGCGACGCTGCTCCGCGCCGAGGAGCCGCCCGGGTCAACGCTTCCCAAGCTCAAGACCTCTGACGAGAACATCCGCCGACGGACCGGGCGCGGGTGGGAGGACTGGTTCGCGATCCTCGATGAATGGGGCGCCGCGGATCGCTCACACCGGGAGATCGCCCGCTGGCTGGCCGAGCAGCAGGGCGCCGTGCCGCTGGCCTGGAACGTGCAGGCGGTCGTCGGCGGTTATGAGCTGACCCGAGGTCTACGCGAGGCGGGCGAGAAGGAGGACGGATTCGCCGTCACCGCGTCGAGGACGGTGGCGGTGCCAGTCGAGCGGCTATTCGATGCCTTTGCCGATCAGTCGGTTCGCCACCGGTGGCTATCCGGCGCCGCGCTGTCCGAGCGCACGGCCACGAGACCCAAGTCCGCACGCTTCGACTGGGGCGACGGCACGACACGCGTGAACGTCACCTTCTTGGCCCGGGAGGGGGCGAAGAGCACCGTCGCGCTCGAGCACCGTCGGCTGCCCGACGCCGCCGAGGCGACACGCCTCAAGGCGTACTGGCGCGAGCGCCTCGTCGCGCTCAAGGCCCTCCTCGAGGCCTGAACGCAACCCAACTTTCCACAGGAGACAAGACATGAATCAGCAGACGACACAAGTGATCGACCACGTGCTGACGATCGGCGTCCCGGTATCCGACCAGGATCGGGCGCTCGCCTTCTACCGAGACACGCTCGGGTTCCAGACGATCCGCGACGTGCCCCTGCCCCAGTTCGGCGGCCGCTGGATCGAAGTGGCGCCACCAAGCGGGTCGGTCTCGATCGCGCTCGTCCCGACGCGACCAGGGCTCCCGGCCGGAGTTCAGACCGGGATCCGTTTCACCGCGGCCGACGCGGCCGCGGCGCACACCGAGCTTCAGTCGCGGGGCGTCGAGGTGGGCGAGGTCCTGCGCTGGCCCGGTGTGCCGGCCATGTTCGCCTTCCGCGACCAGGACGGCAACGGACACGAGATCGTCGAGGCAGCGTGAGTTCGTCGGCTCGGGCCTTCACCTGTTCGCGGCAGTAAAGGAACGGCGGCGATCGGGGATTGACCCGATCGCCGCCCATCCAGAACTAACTAACCACCTAGTGGCTCGCGGCCTTCGTCGACCGCAAGAGGCTCTGCGCGCTGGCGTCCGCGCTGGGCGGGGGCGAGTTCGACGTTGCGCACTGACCCAGCGATTGACCGTCGACGGTGTTGCCGATTCCGTCGAAGTCGTTGTATGGCGGTGGGTTATTGCCGTAGCAGATCAGGTTCTGCTGGATCGTGTTGAGGAACACGTACTCAATCGATTGGTTGTTGGTGAGCACCAGGTTCCCGTCGATGTTCAGGTCGGCGATTTCCCACGTCGCCGGCACGAGCGAGTTTCCCGCGGTGGTCGCGTTGACAAGCACGCTGCCGTTAATCTGGCTCGAGACGATTGCGCCACCGTACGTGTCATCGTTGATGACGACGTTGCCGTCGACCGTGGCCGATTGCATGGCCACCGTCAGCGTGCCCGTCGACAGGATGTTGTGCGTCGTCCCCTGGAAGGTCAGCGAGCTGGGGTTATTCCCAAGCGTCGTCCCGCCGATCACCCAGCCGGTGCCCTCTCCGAACAGCGACTGATTGCCCACGACGACGTTGCCGCGGATGGCGCCGTTCTGCTCAAGGTCCAGCCCTGACATGGACTCGACGTTCGCGTTACCGAGAATCGTCGCGTTCGACAGGTAACACTGCTGTCCGGACGGCACGGTGAGACTCGTGTACGTCCCGCCCGACACGACCCCGTCGCAGGTCAGGCTCTTTGGAGGGCTACCTGCAGCCATTGCGCTGGCGGAGAACGCCAGCGATGCAGCGACACCCAGCCCAGCCACCACCGGGCGAAGACAGCGACCCATACGTTTCTCCCTTTCGTTGAGCAGCCGCCCCCGAATCCCAGGGCTGCGTGATTGGCGGCAGGAGCCTACACCCGCCAGGGAGAAAGTTCACGCCGCGAGTGACGAATTTTGGCGGGTTCTTGCCAGGGGATCGCGTGACGGCTCAACGACCTCGTCGACGGCGCGTTGCAGGCCGTCGAGCATCGAGGCGATGAGTGGATCGTGGGACCGGCCGGCCGGAACCACGGCATAGATCTGCCGGGCCAACCGCGGCTCTACCAGAGGCCGGACAACAACCCCCTCGTGAACGGCGGGCGCCAACCCGAGCTGCGGCACGATCGCTATCCCCATGCCGGTCGCGACCAGGCTTTGCACAGTGGGAAAGTCGTTCACCTCCACCGCGTAACGAAGACGTAACCCCGCGGCCGCCGACAGTTGCTTGAGCGCCTCCGAGCACGGGCAGCCCCGACTCTGATCGCCCGAGATCATGCGTTCCTGGGCAACCTGCGCCAGGGTTATCTTCGATCGGCTGGCGAGTGGATGGTCGCGGGGGACGACGACCGTGTACGGGTCATCCCACAGTAACCGCCACTGCAGTCCGTCATCCAGCGGAGGCTTACCTCCGGCGATTCCGTCCACGACCAGATCCAGGAGAACGATCGCGAGGTCGACGCGATTGGAACGCAACGCGAACAGCGCATCGGCCTGCTCGGCGAGCGACAGCTGGAACTCGACCTCGGGGTGGGCGGTCCGGAAGTGAGCCGCGGCCGGGGGAACCAGGCCGGTGCTCGCGCTGGCAAAGGTGGCGAGGCGGATGCGACCCGTCCGGCCTTCGGCCACCGCCGCGAGGGCGGCCTCGGCTTCGCTCACCCGGTCGAGGATCTCGGCTGAGTACCTGGCCAGGGTCTCGCCCGCCAGCGTGGGGCGAATCCGGCGTCCGAGCCGCTCGAACAGCTGCACGCCCGTCTCGCGCTCGAGCGCCGCGATGTGCTGGCTCACCCCCGAAACCGTGTAGTTCAACTCGGTCGCGGCTCCAGTGAGCGAGCCGTGCGTCACGACTGCGTTGAGGACGGCGAGGCGGTGCACGTTCAGCATGGGCGCCTACGGACTTTATAGCACCGCTTAATAACTTTCTAGCAATCTTCGCTTGTGCTTTACAGCGATGTCAGCCACAGTTTTGCCATGGCCGCTTTCTCGATCATCGTTGGCAGCGCAGCCACCCTCGCGGTCTTTGGCTACCTCATCTGGCGAGGCTTCCACGACGGCGACGCCGGCGATGACATCGTCGTGCAGGCCCACCGGATCCCGCGACCGGATGGAAGCGTCACGGTCGAGGTCGTGATCGGCAATCCCGGCCCGGCGGCCGCCCTCGTAGCCCTTGCGTTGCGCCCCGCGTGGCGGCCACATTGGATGACCGCACCGGCGTCGGCGGAGCGGCGAACCGTCCTGCGCCCCTCGCGTCTCTCCCTCGTGCATCGCACGGTGGGGGCGCTCGGGCCCGGGGAAAGCGCGGACTTTCGCCTGACCGCTCGGCGCGGGCGTCGTGCTCTGCGCCTCGAGCTGACCGTCGGCTCCACTGGCCGGCTTCGCTGCCATCGCCTCGACGTCGCATCCCTCGGCGCGTGGGTCGGTGTCCCCGACACCGCCGACATGCTTGCCGGTCGGCGCCTGCGTGGTGGCTTGGTCCCGTGACCCTGCCCGTCGTCATCCGCTTCGCCCACCCCGACGATGCCGAGGCGCTCGCCGGCCTGGCGTCACTCGACGAGGACTCGGTGCCGCCCGAGCCTGTGTTGCTGGCAGAGGTCGACGGCGAGTTGTGGGCGGCGCTGTCCCTCAGCACGCATTCGCACGTCGCGGACCCGTTCCGGCCGAGCGGCGAGCTCCTCGACCTCTTGCGCCACCGCGCCCAGCAGCTGTGCCCAGCACCGAGTGCGACGCGGCGCCGGCGCGTCCTCTTCGGGGTGCGGACAAGGCGACAGGGAGAGGCGCCCGCGGCCGGCGCAGTTCGCCGTTGAGCTGTCACGCCCGCGTGCCGGGCGGTGTCTTGATGTCCGACAGAGGACAACGGACATGGAGGACACGATGGCGCTACGTGTTTCGAAAGCGGAGCTCCCCGCCGGGTTCAGCGAGAGCATGATCGAGCAGTTCGGTGCCGTGCCCGAACCCGTGGAGGTGACCTGGCACAACCCAAAAGTCTCCGAGGCGGCCATCGCCTTCGGGGGCCAGGTGGGGCAGTGGGATGCGGTCGAGGAGAGCCTCAAGTCGTTCGCGCATATGGCCGTCGCCGCCCAGGTGGGCTGTAGTTGGTGCCTCGATATCGGCTACTTCCAGGCCCAGAACGAGAACCTGGACATGGTCAAGGCGAGCCAGGTCCCGCGGTGGCGCGAGTCCGACGTGTTCACGCCGCTGGAGCGGCACGTGCTCGAGTACGCCGAGGCGATGACGAACACGCCTCCGACGGTCACCGACGAGCTGTCGGCGCGTCTGCTCGACCGCCTCGGCTCGTCGGCGATGATCGAGCCGACCGCGTTCGTCGGCTTTTCGAACCTCTCGACCCGGTCGAACGTCGCGCTGGGTATCGAGTCGCAGGGCTTCTCCGCCGCGTGCGAGATCCCGCTCGCCGCCCGGCCTGACAGGGTCCGGGCGTAGTGTCGGCTCGATGACCGACGATCCATTCATCGCCCACCGCAGCCTGCTGTTCACGGTCGCCTACGAGATGCTGGGCTCGAGAGCCGATGCCGAGGACGTGCTGCAGGAGACGTGGCTGCGGTGGGCCGACGTTGACCACTCGCAGGTGCAAGACCCGCGGGCATACCTGATCCGGGTCGTCACCCGACAGGCGCTCAATCAGATGCGCACGCTGTCACGCCGACGCGAGGAATACGTCGGCGAATGGCTGCCGGAACCACTGCTCACCAGTCCTGACATCGCCGACGACGTCGAGCTCGCCGAGAGCGTCTCGATCGCGATGCTGACCGTGCTGGAAACGCTCGGACCCACGGAACGCGCCGTGTTCGTCCTGCACGAGGTATTTGAAATGCCCTACGGGGAGATCGGCGAGGCGATCGGGAAGTCCACCGTCGCCGCTCGGCAGATCGCGCGGCGCGCGCGCGAGCACGTTGCCGCGCGCCGGCCGAAGGTGCGCGTGAGCCATTCTGAGCAGCGGGCCGTTGTCGACCGGTTCCTGCACGCCCTGCAAACCGGGCAGCTGCAGGAGTTGATGGAGCTGATGGCGCCGGACGTGGTCTTCATCGCCGATGGCGGTGGGCTGGTGCGCGCCGTGCGAGTTCCGATCCACGGAGCCCAACGAGTGGCGAAGGTACTAGCGCGCGCGAAACGGGTCGTGGCCACGCTCGAGGCGAGGACCGTGTGGCTCAACGGCGCACCCGCGGGTCGGTCGAGATCGACGGCGAACCGGCCGCGGTGAGCCTCCTCGTCGAGGACGGTCGGGTGACCCGGATCTACGTCATGGTCAACCCGCGCAAGCTGACGCGGTTGGACGAGCCGGCCGAGCTCGCCCGATAACGAGCCGTTGGGTCGGCTCAGTGCCGCAGCCGCACTTCGTCGCCCGGCTGC
>DATBYI010000022.1:0-11673 GCA_036513815.1 Solirubrobacteraceae bacterium | reverse complement strand
GGAAGTTGCTTTCCCAAGGATGTCTCCGCGTTGAAGCAGCTGGCCGGCAACTCCGGCTACCACTTCCAGCTCCTGACCGCCGTCATCGAGGTCAACGAGCTTCAGAAGCGCCGCGTCGTCGGCAAGCTCCAAAAGCACCTCGGGTCCCTCGTGGGCAAGCAGATCGCGCTGCTCGGGCTGGCGTTCAAGTCGAACACCGACGACATGCGCGAGGCCTCCTCGCTCGTGCTCTCGGCCCGGCTCCAGGCGGACGGCGCCAAGGTCCGCGCCTACGACCCGGTCGCCGAGGAGCAGGCGCGCAAGCTGATGGGAGGGGTCGAGTTCGCTGACGCCGCGCTCGACGCACTCGATGGTGCCGACGCGTGCGTGCTCGTGACCGAGTGGTCGGAATTTGCCGACCTCGACTGGGCGGAGGTGGCGCGGCGGATGTCCGGCCGGCTCGTCATCGACGGGCGCAACTTCATCGATCCGGACGCGGTGAAGGCGGCAGGGTTCATCTATGAGGGGATCGGCCGGTAGCGGATGCCGGGCGGGTGTTAGTGACTTGCAAGCCCTGATCCTGGCCGGCGGGGAGGGCACCCGCCTGCGGCCGCTGACCTCGACGATCCCAAAGCCGGTCGTCCCCTTGGTGGATCAGCCGTTCATCTCCTACATGCTCGAATGGCTCCGCTCGCACGGAATCGAGGACGTGATCCTCGGGTGCGGGTTCATGGCCGACGCGGTGCGCGAGGTCTTGGGCGACGGCTCGGCCCTCGGCATCCGCTTGCGCTACCTCGAGGAGCCCAGGCCGCTCGGGACGGGCGGGGCGCTCAAGTTCGCCGAGGAGCTGCTCGACGAGCGGTTCTTCATGCTCAACGGCGACGTCCTCACCGACATCGACCTGACCGCCCAGCTCGAGCAGCACGAGCGCAGCGGAGCGCGGGCGACGCTTGCGCTCTACCCCGTCGAGGACCCGTCGGCCTACGGACTCGTCCGCTGCAACCCGGACGACTCGGTGCGCGAGTTCATCGAGAAGCCGGGCCTCGACGAGCTCGACACGAACCTGATCAGCGCCGGAGCCTACATCCTGGAGCGCGAGATTCTCGACGGCATGCCGCCCGCGGGGACCAACGTGTCGATCGAGCGCGAGGTCTTCCCTCGGCTGGTCGAGAACGGCCTCTTCGGCTACGCCGGGGGCGGGTACTGGCTCGACATCGGCACCCCGGAGCGCTATCTCAAAGGGACCTACGACATCCTCGAGGGCAAGGTGATCACCGAGCTCGGGCGCCGGCTCTCCGCGAACGGGATGTCGCTCGTCAACGGGGCAACAGTCGAGGGGCGGGTGGTCGCGCCCGTCCTGCTCGCGGCCGGATGCACGATCGGTCCGCGCGCCCTGGTCGGCGATCGCAGCGTTCTCGGCGCGGGCGTCTCCGTGTCCGAGGGTGCCCGCATCGAGTCCTCGGTGCTGCTCGAGGGCGTCAGCGTTGGGGCCAACACGACGATCAGCTCGTCGATCATCGGCCGCGGCGTGACGATTGGAGACCACTGCCACATAGAAGGAGGCGTCGTGTTGGGTGAGGGAGTCAAGATCGGGTCGGGGAACACGCTCGCGGCCGGCGCGCGTATCTTCCCCGGCGTGGAGCTTCCGGACGGAGCGATCAGGTTTTGAGTACGACCATCGATCTCACGCGGGGTGCGATCGAGTCGGTCGACTCGGGTCACCAGCTCGACGACATCCTGGGGATGCCGGACCAACTGCGCGACGCGCTGTGGCGGGTGGAGTCGGCCAATCTCGAGCCCCACGACGCCCCCGGTGGGCTGATCGTGGCCGGAATGGGCGGCTCGGCCATCGGCGGCGTCCTGGCCCGGGCCGCACTCGGAGACCGGGCCTCTCGCGCGATCGTGATCGCCCGCGGCTACGGGCTCCCGCCCTGGACGACGCCGGACACGACGGTGCTGTGCTCGAGCTATTCGGGGAACACCGAGGAGACGCTCGCCGTATACGAAGCGGCCGGGGCGCTCGGGGCTCGCCGGATCGTCGCCACCACCGGCGGCAAGCTCGCCGAAGCAGCCAGGGCGGAGGGTGTTTCCGTGATCCCTCTCCCCGGCGGGTTTCAACCGCGCGCTGCCGTCGCCTACTCGCTCGTCGTGTCGCTCGAGGTCGCCTGGCTGTGTGGCGCCGGCGAGCGGCTCCACTCCGAGATCGACGTCGCCGCCGCCCACCTGGAGCAGATCGTCGAGATGTGGGGACCGGACGCGCCGGGAGATTGCCTGTCCAAGGAGCTGGCCCGCGGGCTGCTCGGGACGATCCCGCAGATCGCCGGCTCTGGGCTGACCTCGCCGATCGCCTATCGCTGGAAGACCCAGATCAACGAGAACGCGAAGATGCCCGCCTTCGCTCACGAGCTACCCGAGCTCGACCACAACGAGATCGTCGGGTGGCAGGGAGCGAGCCAGCTCGGCCGCTTCAGCGCAGTGTTCCTCGACGACTCGGACCTTCATCCCCGGATCCGCCAACGGATCGAGCTCACGCGCGGGCTGATCGAGGCCGAGGCGGCGGGCACGTACCGGGTGGAGAGCGTCGGCCAAAACCGAACAGAGCGGCTCATCTCGCTCGTCCTCCTGGGCGATCTGGTGTCGCTCTACCTAGCGGTGCTCCGCGATATCGATCCGACGCCCGTCGTCGTCATCGAGCGGCTGAAGAGCGCGCTGGCCCGGGGCTGAGGCGCCGCCGGGCGGTAATTAGCCGTTCTGGGGCCCTCGCCTCAACGGCGAGGGCCCCGAACGGTGTCCAACCCCCAAGCCCTACTTCCCCAGCCCAATTACCTCAGTGCAATGCCTCGCTGCTCGTACAGGCGCCGATCGGCGACGCCAAGCAGCTCTTCCAGGGTGGTGCCATCGTGCGGGAAGGCTGCGATTCCGATCGTCAGCTCCCACGGCACCCGAATCTCCATTTCGGCGCGACGCTCCTCGACGTGCGCGTTGATACGGCGGACGACCGGCACAGCGCCGTCGGCCGTCTGCTCGCCGAGCAGCAGCGCGAACTCATCGCCGCCGATGCGTCCGACGACGTCGTCGGCACGGGCCGATTCCTTCATCAGCCCGGCGACCGTCTTGATCAACTCATCACCCATCAGGTGGCCCTCGGTGTCGTTGACGGCCTTCAGGCCGCGGACGTCCACGTAGGCGAGGACGAACGGCCGGTCGTAGCGGCTCGCACGCGCCAACTCGCGCTCGGCGGCGTCCATGAACCCGCGGCGGTTGAGGATCCCCGTCAGCGGATCGGTCTGCGCCGCGGCGGAGATCGCGACGAACTCGCGCTCGCGCCGGCGGGCCCGGCGACTGGAGCGCAGCGCGGCTGCGGCGCAGGCGAGGGCGATCGCGAGGGCCGCGGCGAGAGCGATCCACACAGCGGTCGGGATGACCTTGACGACCTGGGTGAGCACCCGGCCGGGCGCGCTCAGAGCCCCCGACAGACCTGAGTTGCCGTTCGTCTGATGCTTGGCCTTGTGCGCGCTCGTTCCCGTGCCCGCGTGACCGCTGCTCGTGCCGGTGCCGATGGCGCCCGTGCCGGCGGTGCCGGCGGTCGCCCCCGTGGCGCCGGTCGCGGCGGTGCCGGCGGTGGCGCCGGTGCCGGTGCCGGTGCTCGCGACGAGCGTGGGGGTGCTGCTGTGGCTGCCCTTGGCGAGGTTGCGGAGCGCCGAAGTCGAGGTGAACGCCGAGGACTTGATCTTGTTGAGCTGGGTAAGGCTGCTCAGACCCGAGGTGCTCGGCGTGGTCGGCGTGGTCGGCGCGGTGGGGCTGAGCGTGCTCGTCGAGGAGTCGGTCGGGACGCTCGTGTCCGTGGAACCCGTCGAACCGGTAGAGCCGGTCGAGGTGCTCGCGGCTGAACTGACGCCGAGGCTGAAGCCCGAGCTCGTGGAAGAGGACGCGCTCGAGGGCAGTGAGCTCGGGACGACGCCGCTGGTCTGGCTCTGGCCGAGTCCGGAGCAGCGGCCGTGGCACACGGTGCTCGAGCCCGATCCGCTCGACCCTGGGGTGTGGGTGGTGCTGCTGCTGGTCGCGCCGTTCCCGTTGTCGATCGGGGGCGCGGTGCCGTCGGTCGGAGTCGTGACGGTTTGGGTCGGCGTCGTGGTCGTGGTCGTGTCGGTCTGCGTCGGCGTGGTCGTTGTGTCGGTCTGAGTCGGCGTCGTTGTCGTCGTGGTGTTCGTCGGCGTCGTGGCGGTGGTGGTCGCCGGAGTGGTGGTCGTCGCCGGCGTGGTCGGCGTCACGGCGAGGAGGACCTGCTGGGGCGTGCGGTGAGAAAGCGCTGCGCCCACGAGCTGGGCGTGGAGACGAGCCTCGCGCACGTGAGTTGCGTAGCTCCCGTCGCCTGCGGCGGCGCCGCCAACTCCGAAGATCGCGCAGACCAGGAGGGCGAGGAGTGCTATCGAGCCAGCTCCCTTGCTGCGCTTAATGAATGGCGTCCTATCTCGGGACCGCTCCATGCCGGGCCTCCGGCTTCCTGGTTCGAGGTTGGTCCGCATCCTAGGCGTGACTCCAGCTCACAGCTCGTATTTCGACAAATGTCCGAGCGAACTTGAGGGGTCGGACCAAAAAAAGTTCTGAGCCATCAGAACCTTGACAACGTCGTGGTAAGGTTGGGTCGGTGGAAGGACTGACCATCAACGAGGCGGCGCGGACGACCGGCTGGTCGGCGCGGATGCTGCGATATGTGGAGCAGACGGGCTTGGTCTCGCCGTCGCGCTCCGCCTCCGGCTACCGCCTCTACGGACCCGCAGAGCTCCAACGCCTGCGCACCCTCAAGGAGCTCCTCGCGCGCTTCGACGTCGGGCTTTCCGACGTCGCATTTGCCGCGCGGATGGCGAACAGCTCCGAGCTCCGGGCCGCGGTACAAGCGTGGCTCGAGGCGGAAGCGCGCCGGCCCGACGACGTCGAAACCGAGGACTGGCTGCGGTTCGAGCAAGAGAAACACGAGAAGCTGCTGGCCGCCGCGTGAGCGTGGCCGCCCGATGACCCCGAACGTGGAGGGACGATGAGCACGACCGCTGCCAAGGCAGATTTCAAGGTTGCCGATCTTGGATTGGCCGAGTTCGGCCGCAAGGAGATCCGGCTGGCCGAGCACGAGATGCCGGGACTGATCGCGATGCGCCGTGAGTACGGGGAGAGCCAGCCGCTGGCCGGCGCCCGGGTTACCGGCTCGCTGCACATGACGATCCAGACCGCCGTGCTGATCGAGACGCTCGTCGCGCTCGGAGCCGAGGTCCGCTGGGCCTCGTGCAACATCTTCTCGACCCAGGATCACGCCGCCGCGGCGGTCGTGGTCGGTCCCGAAGGGACTCCTGAGGAGCCTCGCGGGGTGCCGGTTTACGCCTGGAAGGGCGAGACGCTCGAGGAGTACTGGTGGTGCGCCCAGCAGGCCCTGACGTGGCCTGACGGACAGTCGCCGAACATGATCCTCGACGACGGCGGCGACGCGACGCTGTTCGTCCACAAGGGCGTCGAGTTCGAGCGCGCCGGCGCGGTGCCGGATCCCTCGACGGCTGAGTCCGAGGAGTTCGCGATCGTGCTCGGACTGCTTCAGCGCTCGCTCGAGGAGGACCCGCAGCGTTTCACGCGCATGGCGGCCGAGATCAAGGGCGTGACCGAGGAGACCACGACGGGCGTGCATCGCCTCTACCAGTTCGCCGAGCAGGGCCAGCTGCTGTTCCCGGCGATCAACGTCAACGACTCCGTGACCAAGAGCAAGTTCGACAACAAGTACGGCTGTCGCCACTCGCTCATCGACGGGATCAACCGCGCCACCGACGTGCTGATCGGCGGCAAGCTCGCCGTGATCTGCGGCTACGGGGACGTCGGGAAGGGCTGCGCCGAGTCGCTGCGCGGCCAGCGCGCCCGCGTCGTGGTGACCGAGATCGACCCGATCTGCGCGCTCCAGGCGGCGATGGACGGCTACCAGGTGCTGACGCTCGACGACGTCGTCGAGACGGCGGACATCTTCGTCACCGCGACGGGAAATCGCGACGTGATCACGGCCGAGCACATGGCGCGGATGAAGCATCAGGCAATCGTCGGAAACATCGGCCACTTCGACAACGAGATCGACATGGCCGGCTTGTCGAGGGTTCCGGGCATCAACAAGATCGGCATCAAGCCGCAGGTTGATGAGTGGGTCTTTCCGGACGGGCACTCGATCATCGTGCTGTCCGAGGGACGGCTCCTGAACCTCGGCAACGCCACCGGTCATCCGAGCTTCGTGATGTCGAACTCGTTCACCAACCAGGTGATCGCGCAGATCGAGCTGTTCGTGCACAGGGACCGCTACGAGCTCGAGGTCTACACGCTGCCCAAGCACCTCGACGAGAAGGTCGCGCGACTGCACCTGCCGGCGCTCGGCGTCAAGCTCACCGAGCTCAGTCCCGGCCAGGCGGCTTACCTCGGCATCTCGCCCGACGGGCCGTACAAGTCAGACCACTACCGCTACTAACGTAGGCGGGGTCGCGATGGCCCGGACGCGGCTCCCGCCCCACGAGGTCGCCGACCTCGCGCTATCGCCGGTCGGCGCCTCGCGGATCGCGTGGGCGGGTGGGCAGATGCCGGTGCTGGCGCGCATCCGCGCGCGCCTGCGCTCCGAGCGGCCCCTCGACGGGGTGCGGGTGGGCGCCTGCCTGCACGTGACGGCCGAGACCGCGAATCTGGTTCTCGCGCTCGCCGACGGCGGCGCCCACGTGGCGCTGTGCTCCGCCAATCCGCTCTCGACACAGGACGACGTCGCGGCGGCGCTCGTCTACGAGCACGGGATCGAGGTGCGGGCGCTGCGGGGAGAGGACGTCGACACGTACGTGCGGCACGTTCGCGCGGTGCTCGACGGAAAGCCCCAGGTGACCGTCGACGACGGCGCCGACCTGCTCGTCACCGCCCACGCCCTGGGCGGCGAAGGGCTTGGCGAGCTCATCGGAGGCACCGAGGAGACGACGACCGGCCTCGTCCGCCTGCGCCGGCTCGAAGGCGAAGGGAAGCTGTCCTGTCCCGTCCTGGCCGTCAACGAGGCACGCACCGAACGCGCCCTGAACGATCGCCACGGCACGGGACAGTCGGCGCTCGACGGGATCATCCAGGCCAGCCACGTCCTGCTGGCCGGGCACACGTTCGTGGTGATGGGCTACGGCTGGGCCGGGCTGGGCATAGCCGAGCGTGCCCGCGGCGCCGGCGCGGCGGTCGTCGTGTGCGAGATCGATCCACTGCGCGCCCTCGAGGCGCGCATGGCCGGTTACGAGGTGATGCCGGCGCTCGAGGCCGCGGAGCGCGGTGACGTGTTCGTGACCGTCACCGGGTCGCGCCGAGTCTTGCGCGGAGAGCACTTCGCGCGGATGAAGGACGGCGCTGTGCTGGCCAACGCCGGGCACTTCGACGTCGAGCTCGACCTGGATGAGCTCCGGGCGCTCGCGGTCGACGTCCGCGACGTCCGGCCGCTGATCGAGCAGTACACGCTCGAGGACGGCCGCCGGCTGAACCTGCTCGCGCGTGGGCGGGTGGTCAATCTCGCCGCCGGCGAGGGCCATCCAGCCGCCGTCATGGACGTGTCCTTCGCGCTCCAGGCGCTGTGCGTCGAGGACCTGGTTCGCCGGCGCGGCGAGCGATCGCCCGGCGTCCAGCCCGTGCCCGAATCGATCGATCAGGAGGTGGCGACGCTCAAGCTCGCCGCCCTCGGCGTGACGATCGACGAGCCGACCGAGGAGCAGCGCCACTACCGCGAATCGTGGACCTGAGCCGCGTCTGACTAACATCCGGCGCATGGAGGCGGTCGGCACACCCCAGCTGCGAGGCGGGATTGACCTGGGTGGGACGAAGATCGAGGCGATCGTCGTCGACGCCGAGCAAACCGTGCTCGGTTCCTCGCGCCACCCGACGCCCGCCACCGGCGGGCCTGTGGCCGTGGCGAATGAGCTCGTGGCGGCGATCAAGGCCGCCTCCCAGGCCGCCGGCGTGGAGGTCTCGAGTCTTCAGGGCGTGGGCGTGGGGTCCCCGGGCGTCGTCGACGACGCCACCGGCGCCGTGTCATCGGCTCGGAACCTGCCCGACTGGGACGCGAGCTTCGAGCTCGGCGCCACGCTCAAGCGCGAGCTGGGCACTCCCGTGTTCGTCGGCAACGACGTCCAGGTCGCCACCGACGCTGAGTTCGCGCTCGGCGCCGGCCTCCCGTACAGCTCGCTGCTCGGGGTGATGTGGGGCACCGGCGTCGGCGGCGGCTTGATCCTCAACCGCGAGCCCTGGCTCGGGCGCGGTGGCGCGGGCGAGATCGGGCACATGGTCGTGAAGCTCGGCGGGCGCCGCTGCCCGTGCGGGCGGAGGGGCTGCATGGAGGCGTACTCCGGCCGCGCCGCGATGGAGGCCCGCGCGCGCAAGAAGAACGAGAAGGGCACGAAAACCGACCTGTTCAAGCTGATGAAGGAGCGCGGGCGGACGAAGCTGACGAGCTCGGTCTGGGCGCGCGCGCTCGAACAACAGGACAAGCTCGCCATCGAGCTGCTCGACGAGGCCGTCGAGGCGCTCGGCGCCGGCATCGCCTCGGCACAGAACCTGCTCGACGTCGAGGCGATCATCATCGGTGGCGGCCTCGGTGTTCGTCTCGGACAGCCCTTCGTCGACCGGATCAAGACGGCGATGGGGCCGCACCTGTTCAACGACCTTCATCCGGACATCCTGCTGGCCGGGCTGGGCGATCTCGGTGGCGCGCTGGGAGCGGCGCTGCTCGTGAGCCGCCACGCTCCGAGTGCGTCTTCCGGGCCTGCGGACGGCTCGGGGGCGCCTACGGACGGCTCGGTGGCGCCTGCGGACGGCTCGGAGGCCCCCGCGGACGGCCCGGGCGGGCCGCCGTCTGGGGCTCCGATCTGATCCGTGTGGATAGTGCGCCACTCCCTCCCCGGGCCGAGGGGTGTGGCGCGTGATCGACACTAGAGGGGGATGAGACGCCACCGCCCTTGGGCGCGAGGGGGTGTGGCGCGTGATCCACACTAGAGGGCGATGAGACGCCACCGCCCTCGGGCGAGAGGGGGAGTGGCGCGTGATCCACATTGGATGCGCCTCGCTTCGTAAGGCGCCACCGCGAGCGCTTAAGGCGCCACCGCGAGCGCTTAACGCGCCACCGCGAGCGCTTAACGCCCCCTGAACATCCCCTTATGGCGGCGGATCGCCGACTTTGGCAGGATGAACGCGCCGCTGGACGAACTGTGCGGCAGTAGGGGAGGAGAGGTTCCGGCGATGCTTTACGCGATAACAGCACGGATGCTGATGCGCTCATGATCGCGCGCGTCGTCGCGGTCGCCGCGCTGGCTGTCGCGATCGTCGTCGTCGCCCTGGTCGTGCTCGGTGGCGGCTCGTCGTACACGCTGAAGGCCGACTTCCAGGACGCCGGCGGTCTCGTGACGGGCAATGACGTGCTGATGGGCCCGGCCAAGGTCGGGTCGGTGCAGTCGATCTCGCTGACCGCGAACGGGCAGGCGCAGGTGACGATGTCGATCGACTCGGGGGCGGCGCCGCTGCACGACGGCACGGTGGCGCGGGTGTACGAGAACTCGCTGTCGGGGATCGCCAACAAGTACGTGGTGCTCGAGCCGGGCGCGAGCCAGGCGGCGGCCATACCGAGCGGCGGCACGCTCTCCGAGCAGGACACGTACTCGTTCGTCAGCCTCGACCAGGTCTTCGACGCCTTCGACCCGCTCACGCGCGCCGGGCTGCGCGGCGTGATCAAGGGGGAGGCGGCGAGCATCGACGGCAAGGCCGCCCAGGCGTCGAAGACGCTCGAGTATCTCGCCCCGGGTCTCGAGAGCACGAGCAACCTCACCGCCGAGCTGGACCGGAACGAGCCGGCCTTCGACGGGCTGCTCGTGCAGGGCGCCGAGGCGATGCAGGCGCTGGCCTCGCGCAGCTCGGAGCTCGCCGACCTGATCAACCAGGCGGGCACGGCGACCGGCGCGATCGCGCGCCAGAGCCAGGCACTCGAGCAGGCGCTCGTCCTGTTCCCCGGCACGCTCACCCGCGCGACGAGTACGTTCGCGGGACTGCGCTCGACGCTCGACGCGCTCGACCCGCTGGTGGCGAAGTCGAAGATCGCGTCGCGGCGGCTCGAGCCGTTCGCCGCGAGCCTGCGGGCCTTCACGCAGGCGGCGGTCCCCACGGTCACCGCCCTGAGCGACCTGATCCACAACCCGGCGGGCACGGGCGACCTGACCACGCTGCTTCAGGACACGCCGCAGCTGGCGCGACTCGCCGGCACGGCGTTCCCGGACCTGGTCGACGCGATGAACGCCTCGCAGACGCAGCTCGACACGCTGCGTGAGTACACCCCCGACGTGGCGTCGGCGCTCACGAACGTGGGCCAGGCGAGCGCTTACTACGACGCCAACGGCCACTACGTCCGGGTGCAGCCGACGTTCTTCGCGTTCGGGACCGACAGCCAGGGACAGCTCACAGCGCGACCGCCGTCCGAACGCTACGACGGGCTCCAGGTGGCGCACGACCGCTGCCCCGGTGGCGCCGTTCAGCCCTCGCCCGACGGCTCCGCGCCCAACCCGGTGGCGGGCTGCCAGGCAAGCTCGACCCCACCCGGGCCATGAGACGGCTCGCGGTCATAGCGCTCGTGGTCATCGTCGCGGCGGCCGTCGCGACGATCGCGACCGCCTCAGGCGGCGGGGGCGATCCCTATTACGTCCGCGCGATCTTCGACGACGCGTCGTTCGCGGTCCAGGGCGAACAGGTCCGGATCGCCGGCGCGCCGGTCGGCTCGATCGCGTCGCTCGGCGTCACCGCGGGCAAGCAGGCCGCGGTCACGGTCGAGATCGACGATTCGCGCTTCACGCCGTTCCACGCGAACGCCACGTGCGCGATCCGGCCCCAGTCGCTGATCGGCGAGGAGTACGTCGACTGCGAGCCGGGCACGGCGTCGGCGCCGGCCCTGAACCGGATCGCCCGCGGCCCCGGCGCCGGCGATTACTACCTGCCGGTCACGCGGACGACTTCGCCGGTCGACTTCGACATCGTCCAGGACATCTATCAGGAGCCGATCGCCCAGCGACTCGCGATCATCCTGAACGAACTGGGCACCGGGCTGGCGGCACGGGGCTCGGACCTGAACGCGGTGATCCACCGCGCTGACCCGGCGCTCGGCAACACCGATCAGGTGCTGAAGATCCTGGCCGGGCAGAACCGTGCGCTGGCCAAGCTCGCCACCGACTCCTCGGCCGTGCTCGGCCCGCTCGCCCGGCAACGGAAGGCCCTGGCCGACTTCATCGTCCAGGCCAACACCACCGCCACGGCGAGCGCGGCGCGCGCAGCCGACATCTCGCGCTCGATCCAGCTGCTCCCGGGCTTCCTGCGCCAGCTGAAACCTCTGATGGCCGATCTCGGCACGCTGGCCGACCAGGGGACGCCGCTCGCGGCCGATCTGAAGACGAGCGCGTCCGCCCTCGGGCGCGAGTTCACCGAGCTGACGCCGTTCGCCAACGCGGCACGAACCTCGCTCACCCAGCTCGGTGCTGCCGCCGCGCAATCCCAGGGGCCGCTGATCGGGACGATTCCGCTCGCCAAGCAACTGAACCAGCTCGGCACGCAGGCCGCGCCGGCGGCCACCACGCTCGACCGTCTCACCGCGAGCCTGAGCAAGACCGGCGCGATCGGCCAGCTGATGGCGGTCCT
>DATBYI010000021.1:0-8316 GCA_036513815.1 Solirubrobacteraceae bacterium | reverse complement strand
CCGTCCCTCGCGCGCGCCAACGGTAGGGATGCCGAACCTGTTACCGGATCGCGCGAGCGGAGGCTAGGCAGTCTTGCCTAGGCGTTGGCCTTGCCGAGACCGTGGCGCAACGCGTAACCGGTGGCCGCCGAGCGGGAACTGACGCCGAGCTTGCGATAAATCGAGCGCACATGCGAGTGGACAGTGCGCACGCTGACCACCAGCCGTTCGGCTACCTGGGCGTCGGTAAGGCCGGTCGCGACCAGCTCCAGCACCTCCACCTCGCGCAAGGTGAGCCCGGCTGGATGCTCTTGCGGACGGGGAGGCGCAAGTTCGAGGATCTCGTCGGCGCCCATCGCGAGCCCTCGTGCCCACTCGGCGGCGAACCGCTCGTCGCCCAGGGCACGCCGCGCGCCGTCGGCGCTGCGTTCTGAGTCGGCCTGCACGAAGGCCGGCCAGGCCGCGCCCGCCCGCTCGCGGAGGCTTTCGGCGGCGCCGAGCAAGCGCGCCGCCAGGGCAGGCCCGTGCGCGACCGCGAACCCCTCCAGGCACGCCGCCTCGAGCATCGGGTCGCCGAGCTCGCGCCCGATCTCAAGTCCCTGCGCAAACCGCAGGCGGGCCGCCGCGCGCGCGCCCCGGCGGGCGGCGACGTGGCCCAGTGCACACATGCCGCGCAGCGCCCACCAGCGGTCGCCGAGCTCACGGAACTCGGCCAGGGACTCCTCGAGCAGCGCGTCAGCGCCTTCTAGGTCACCCTCGGCGAGGGCCACATAGCCGAGACCCTGCGACGCGCGCGCGGCGAGATCGCGAGCGCCGAGCCGACGCGCCACGGCGCGGCTCTCCTGCAGCCGGGCGCGCGCCTGCCCGTAGTCGCCGCAAATCCACAGCACCCGCCCCAGCGTCTCGAGCGAGCGGCCTACGCCTGGCTCGTCGTCGAGTCGGCGGTACGCGGCCAAAGCCTCCTCGGCCAGGCGCAGCGCTGGTGCTAGGTCGCCTGCGCGGGTGCGAGCAAGCGCGAGCGCCGCGAGCGCCCGTGCGACCTCCGCCTCGTCGCCGAGCTCGCGACATTGATTGAGGCCCCGCTCCAGGTGCGTAGCCGCAATGGCGTAGTCGGCCTGATGGTAGGCGAGCAGCCCGGCGGCAATCGACGCGCGAGCGCGCTCCGCCGTGGGCGGGCCGTCGCCGAGTGCGAGCGCCTGCTCGAGCCAGCCTCGACCCTCACTCAGATGGCCCCGCGACAACCAGAACCCCGACGCCGCCGCCGACAGCCCGAGTGCCCCTTCCTGGTCCTCGCGGGCCAGATACCAGCGCATTGCGACACGCAGGTTCGCCTGCTCGGGCTCGAGGCGCTCACTGTCACCGCCGCGAGCCAGGGCAAGGTAGAAGCCGGCGTGCGCGGCTCGAACATTGTCCTCCTCACCACTCGTGCCAAGCTCCTCGAGCGCAAACTCACGGACTGTCTCGAGCAGCCTCGGTCGCGAGGCGGGATCCATCTCGACCGGGCGCTGTACCAGGCCCAGACCGATGAGCGCCGCAAGGGCTTCGATAACCCCCGCCGCGCCCGGGTCACCCGCGACGGCCTCCACTGCGTCGACCGTGAACCCGCCCGCAAACACTCCCAGACGGGTGAACATCGTCCGCGCGCCGCGGTCGAGCAGGGCCAGACTCCACGAGATCGTGTCAGCCAACGTGCGTTGGCGGTCGGGTAGGTCACGCGGCCCGCCCGTGAGCAGCTCGAACGGGTGCGCAAGCCGCGGGACGATCTCGGCGGGTGATAGCAGCCTCACCCACGCAGCCGCCAGTTCGATCGCCAACGGCAGACCGTCGACGCGGGAACAGATCGCGCCGACCGCTCCCGCGTTCCCCTCCGAAAGCCGGAAATCCGGACGCACGGCCCTCGCCCGCTGGAGGAAGAGCTCGACTCCGGGATAAGCGCCCAGTGCGTCGAGTTCGTGGCGGTGCTCGGGGTCGGGCAACGTGAGTGGTGCCACGGTAAATTCGTGCTCGCCTGACAGTCGAAGGCTCCCGCGACTGGTCGCCAGCACTTCGAGCAACGGGCAAGCCGCCAGCACCTCGGCCACCACCGTCGCGGCGCTCGCAACGTGCTCGAAGTTGTCAAGGACCAGCAGCATCCGCCGGTCATACAGGAACGACGCGAGCCGATCCACGAGGCTTACGGCGCCCTCTTCGCGCAGCCCCAGGGCCTCGGCGATCGCCGTCGGCACCAGGGCGGGGTCGCGGACGGATTCGAGCGAGACGAAGCATTCGCCGTCCTCGTAGCCGGAAGCGAGCTGTGCCGCCACATACCGGGCGAGACTGGTCTTGCCCACCCCTCCAGGACCGGTAAGCGTCACGAGACGCACATCGGTCCGGCGCAGCAGCGCGCATACGTTTGCGGCATCGCCCTCGCGACCAACCAATGACGTCGGGGGGCTAGGAACGAGGGTGCCGCTGCTGGATACCACTAGAGGCCTATCGTCCGATCACCCGAGTCCGCGCCGCCTTTGACTAATTCCGGCCGAACTAGCCTAGATCCCCGCGCTTCCTCGGACAACCAACGACCCTGCGCAGCCGCGTCGCGACGCGGGGGTCAAGACCCGTATTCGTGCTTGCGCGGGCATGGAAGCCGGGGGGTCGGGCGTGTTCTCTGGTTCTGGGGTTCTGGGGTTCTGGGGTTCCGGGGTTCCCTTCCCGCGCGCGCGTTGGATGGCGGAGCTTGTGGCGGGCTTCTGGCGGGGTTTGACCCGGAAATCCGCTCAGGATCGGACCGTTGTCGGCGCTCGCGCCGGCGCCAGAGGTCGCGGTTGCTAGCAGCGGTGCGGCAGGGCTCGTCGGTGGTCAAGCCTTCGACGCCGCCGTTTTCACCGGCAAGCGCTGCAAGCGCGGCCAGCAACAGGCGTGCTGGTCCTCTGGATCGGCTGTACCGAGCACGACCTCGAGCAGTTCCACGTTGACCTCGATCTCCTGCCACGGACCGAGCTGCGCGAACAGGACCCTGACCACGCAACCAGGCGCTCGCCGGCCGAGAGATCGTGGCGGGCGAGCACTGCCGAAATCGCGGCGTGACTCACCCCGACCTGCCAAGAACCAGGCCCCGAAGTCGATGTGGCTGAGGGCCATCACCAACGCCAGGGATGGCGCTCGCGATGACGCTCAGACCGGGCTCTGGCGCGCACAGAAAACAACCACCCCGGCCGCTGGCCGAGCACCCCGAAATGAGACCGATGTCCCGAGACACCTGAGACCTATGTCCCGAGACAGCACATCAGCGGAGAGGGGGGGATTCGAACCCCCGATGGACTGATAGCCCATACCGGTTTTCGAGACCGGCGCATTCAACCGCTCTGCCACCTCTCCGGTGGGGCAGGCGTAAACGGTAGTAGAAGCCTCGCCGGCAGGTGGTAGGCGCCTGTCATGTGGATGACGCGCCACCGGCCACCTCGCCGAGAGGCGGTGGCGCGTCATCCACAGTAGAGGTGGATGAGACGCCCCTGACCTTTCGGCCGGAGGGGGAGTGGCGCGTGATCCACAGTAGAGGTGGATGAGACGCCCCTGACTGTCGGCCCGAGGGGGAGTGGCGCGTCATCCACACGGACGCCGGGGTGGTGGGCCGGCCCGACCCTCCCACCGGCGCTCGCCCTCCCGCGGGCGCCCGACCCTCCCTCGGGTGCCGACCCACCGCCGCCCCGGCCTACCGCCGCCGGGGTGCGAAGAACGCCCGCAACAGGTCCGCGCAGTCCTCCGCCAGCAGGCCGCTCTCGACCTGGGGCCGGTGGTTCAGCCGCGGCTCGTCGAGCACGTTCAACACGCTGCCGGCGGCGCCGGCCTTCGGATCGGTGGTCCCGAACACCAGGCGGGGCAGGCGGGCGAGCACGATCGCGCCCGCGCACATCGCGCATGGCTCGAGCGTGACGTACATCACGGAGTCGAGGACGCGCCAGCTGCCGATGGCCCGGGCGGCCTCGCGGAGCGCGATCATCTCCGCGTGGGCGGTGGGGTCCTCGCGGAGCTCGCGCTCGTTGTGACCGGCGCCGATCACCTCGCCACCGCGCACGACGACGGCGCCGATCGGTACGTCGTCGTGCTCGGGCGCGCGGGTCGCCTCGCGCAGCGCCAGACGCATGAAGTACTCCTCGCGCGGGAAGAAGTGCGAGCTCACGTCCGAGCGACGGTACCGTTCGGGAGGGCAACTTTCGCGTCCACGAAGTTGTCTTAGTCCCCTGGGGGCACCTCTGCGTGCACCGGGGGTCGATCTCGTGTCCACCACTATGTCCGCGGCCAAGCTCACCCGTCGTCTCGCGCTCGCCACGCTCACCGTCGCGGCGGTGCTGTCCCCTGCCGCCGCCGGGCAGGCGGCGCCGGCGCACGCGGTGGCGCGGCGGCCCGACCAGACGCAGGCTCCCGACTACGTGCCCGGCAAGGTGGTCGTCGGCTACGCCCCGAGCCACGGCGCGGTGGCGCAGATCGCCCACGCGACGCGAGCGATCGGCGCGCACGCCGTCGCCGGGGCGGGAGCCGGGGCCGCGACGGAAACCGGGGCCGAGGCGAGAGCCGGGACCGTGGCGGGGGCCGGGGCCGCCAACGCCGGCGCGGCCCTGACCGGTGCCGAGGGCATCGAGGTCGTCAAGGTCGCCCACGGCCACAACATCTGGCAGGCCATCGCGCAGCTTCGCCGGCGCCCCGGCGTCCTCTACGCCGTGCCCGACTACATCGCCCGCCAGGCCGGCGGGTGGGTCCCCGACGACCGGGGCAACACCCGCCGGGCCCAGGGCTGGGAGAGCGTTCAGTGGAACTTCCTGGCCGGCGCCGGCGTCGACGCGCCCGACGCGTGGGCGCACATGTTCGGTTACCACCGGCCCGGCGGCCGCGGCGTCGTGATCGCCGTCCTCGACACCGGCGTCGCCTACCGCAACTGGGAGCAGTTCCGGAAATCGCCTGACTTCGCGGGCACTCAGTTCGTCGACCCGTATGACTTCGTCGCCAACGACCCGTATCCGCTCGACCGCGAGGGCCACGGCACGTTCGTGGCCGGGATGCTCGCGGAGGCGACGAACAACAAGATCGGGCTGACCGGGCTGGCCTACGGGTCGAAGATCATGCCGGTGCGGGTGCTCGACGCCGACGGCAACGGCGACTCGGCGACGATCGCGCGCGGCATCCGCTACGCGGTCACGCACGGCGCCCAGGTCATCAACCTGAGCCTCGAGTTCGACATCACGGTCACCGGGTCGGAGATCCCGGACATCATCAGCGCGATCCGCTTCGCTCACCGGCACGGCGTCGTCGTGGTGGCGGCGGCCGGCAACGACAGCGCGCTGCACCTCGCCTATCCCGCTGCCGCGCCTGCCGTCATCTCGGTCGGGGCGACCACGCTCGACCGCTGCATCGCCGCCTACTCGAACAGCGGCGCCAAGCTCGATCTGGTGGCGCCCGGTGGCGGCGACGACGCGAACCTGACCAACGATCCCAACTGTCATCCGCTTCGCAACCTGCCGGCGGTGCACCAGATGACGTTCCGCGACTTCGACTCGATCACCCCCGGCTCGAACCCCACCCGCTTCAGCCTGCCGGGAAGCTACGGGACCTCGATGGCCGCGCCCGAGGTCTCCGCCACCGCGGCGCTCGTCATCGCCAGCCGGATACTCGGGCGGCACCCCACCCCGGACGCGATCCTCGCGCGGCTCGAGCAGACGGCAACGCCCCTGGGCGGCACGCAGCCCAACCCCGACTACGGCTACGGCCTCGTCAACGCGGGCGCGGCGACCGCCCCCTAAGCGGGCGACCGCCTGCTAAGCCACCGCCAACGCCCCCGCCACCGTGCGCCCGCGCAAGCTCAGGTCGTCCGCACGATCAACACCGAACAGGGCGCGTGGTGCGAGACCTTGTTGGGCACCGACCCGAGCAGGAAGCGTTTCGCCCCGGTCATCCCCTTGTTGCCGATCACGATCAGGTCGCAGCGGCGCTCCTCGGCGACGTCGATGATCGCGTCGGCCGCGTCGCCCTGGCGGGGGAACGTGTCGACCTCGGCCACGCCCGCGGCGGCGGCCTCGGCGCGCGCCGCCTCGAGCAGCGCGAGCACCTCGTCGTGCGGGTTGATCGCCCACTGAACGTCCTGGGGTGCGACCACCTGCTCGCCCCGCAGGCGAGGGTCGGATACGGGCTCGAAGGCGCTCACGATCGCCAGGCGAGCCTGCAACCCCGCGGCCAGCTCGATCGCGCGCACGAGCGCGGTGTGGGCCGTCTCCGATCCATCGGTGCCGACGAGGATCGCCGTGAACATTAGGCGGCGAGCCCCACGATCAGGCGAGCTTGGTGATAGCGATCACCATGCCCGCCACGACGAACACGACGATCAGGAGCTGCATCCAGAACCAGCTTCGAGGCACGACCCAGAAGTTAGCGGTCTATCTTCAGCACCGATGCCCCAGCGACTTAATCCGACGCTCAAGGCGGTCAGCGACGCGGTCCTCGGCGTCGCCGCCAACCTGTCGGTGGACGAGGTGCTCCAGAAGCTGGTCGACGCCGCGCCCGAGCTCGTCGGCGCCCGCTACGCCGCTCTCGGGATCCCGGACGGGGAAGGCGGATTCAGGCGGTTTCTCGTGTCGGGCATGAGCGACGAGCTGATCGCGTCGTTGGGCCCGCTTCCCCGGACCCACGGGATGCTCGGCGCGATGCTCGAGCAGCGCACCTCCTATCGCACCGACGACATCCACGACGACCCTCGCTTCCGAGGCTGGTGGCCGCGGCGCCACCCCGACATGCGCTCGTTCCTCGGCGTCCCGATCAACTCGCCGGACGGGGCGATCATCGGCGCCTTCTACCTGACCGAGAAGACTGACGCCGAGACGTTCGACGAGGAGGACCAGGCGCTGATCGAGCTGCTCGCCGCGCACGCGTCGATCGCGATCACCAACGCGAGCCTGTACGAGCGCAGCCGGGAGCTGTCGATCCTGTCGGAGCGAAACCGCCTCGCGCTCGAGCTCCACGACGTGGTCAGCCAGAAGCTGTTCAGCGTGATGCTGACCGCCGAGGCCGCCGCCACCCAGATGGACCGCGACCTCGTGGCCGCTCGCGCTCAGCTCGAGCGGCTGCGCGAGCTCACGCGCGAGGCGCTCGACGAGCTGCGCTCGCTGATCTTCGGTTTACGCCCCCCGGAGCTCGAGCGCGACGGGCTCGAGGCGACGCTGCGCAAGGAGGTCGAGATGCTCGCGCGGACCCACGGGACCGACATCGTGCTGAACGTCGACGCGGGGTTCGCCGGCTCCGGCCCCGACTGCGACCTGGCCGTGCTGCGGATCGCCCACGAGGCCCTGCACAACGCGATCCGCCACGCCCGCGCCGAGCACGTCACGGTGCGTCTGGCCCGGAACGACGGAACGCTCGTGGTCGAGGTGGCCGACGACGGGATCGGGTTCGATCCCCACGCCCCCGACCTCCGCTCCCGCCATCTCGGGCTCACCTCGATGGAGGAGCGCGCCCGCGAGTCGGGTGGGCGGCTGCTGATCAAGTCGAGCCCCGGCGCGGGCACGATGGTGCGGATCGAGCTCGCGCAAAGTGTCTGACCCGATCCGCATCCTCGTCGTCGACGACCACGCGGTCGTGCGCGAGGGGCTGCGCGCGTTCCTCGCCGTCCAGGACGGCTTCGAGATCGTCGGCGAGGCGGCCGACGGCGACGAGGCCCTCGAGCGCGCCGCCGAGCTGCGCCCCGACGTGATCCTCATGGACCTCGTGATGCCCGGCCGCGACGGCGTCTCGGCCATGCGCGAGTTGCGTGCTCACGCGGGGGGACACGGTGGGCCCGCATCCAATCCTCGCGTGATCGTGCTCACGAGCTTCCTCGACGACGAGCGGCTGCTGCCCGCGCTCGCGGCCGGCGCCGCCGGCTACCTGCTCAAGAACTCACAACCGGCCGAGCTCGCGCGCGCCATACGCGCGGCCCACGCGGGCGAGGCGATCATCGACCCCACGGTGGCGGCGCGCCTGATGCACGCCCTGTCGGAATCCGATCACCCCCGGCGAGACACGCCCGCGCTGGAGCAGCTCACGAACCGCGAGCGCGAGGTCCTCACGCTGATCACGAACGGTCGCTCGAACAAGCGCATCGCGCTCGAGCTCGGGATCTCCGAGAAGACGGTCAAGGCTCACGTCGGCCACGTGCTCGCCAAGCTCGGCGTGAGCGACCGCACCCAGGCTGCGGTGCTCGCGGTGCAGGAGGGATTGGTCCAGAGGTCCTAGGACCAATTGGCTCTGGTAATCGGGACCGCCCCGGCCCTACCGTGGCGGTCATGCCACTAGCCATCATCACCGGAAGTTCGCGAGGCCTGGGCCTCGCTCTGG
>DATBYI010000020.1:0-2933 GCA_036513815.1 Solirubrobacteraceae bacterium | reverse complement strand
TGGCTCGCGGCGGCGGGGGTCCTGCTCGCGTTCATCGTCGCGATCTCGGGGCTGTCGGTGGCGATCGGCCTGCTCGCCCGCTCGCCTGAGGCGGCCAGCGGCTTCACCTTCCTGGTCATGTTTCTCCCCTACGCCTCGAGCGCGTTCGTCCCGGTGGACACGATGCCCGCCTGGCTGCGTGGGTTCGCCGCCCACCAGCCGATCACTCCGATCACCGAGACGTTGCGCGGGTTGCTGCTGGGTACGCCGGTCGGGTCGAACGCGTGGGTGGCGCTCATCTGGTGCGCCGGGATCCTCGCCGTGTCGATCGTCGCCGCGGGAGCGCTGTTCGCCCGGCGCATCGCGTGACGTCGCGGCACGAAGCCGGCCGCATGAACCCGACTGGACCCGCTAGCCGCGACCGCCCCACTCCGCTCCGAAGCCGCTGCCGACGCCGGGCAGGTTCCGCGTGGCAGCCGTGAAATCGAGCACGTCGTGCGCGCGGGCGGTGTCGATCACAGAGAGGCTTCCCTCACCGGCGCTGAACAGCAGCCACCGTCCGTGCCACGCGACGTTCGCGCCACCCATGCACGGGGCGAAGTCGACCCGCTGGCTATGGATCGGTACCGCGGTCCGTGCGCCGGCACGGAGCAGGTACACGGTCTCGAGGTCGATCGCGCCACGGGCCGGGTCGGGCGAGGCGGCTCGCAGTAGGTAGGGCGCGCTGAAGGCGACCGTGCGCCCGTCCGGCGAGAGGGCGAGCGGGCTGTCGGGGGCCTCGATCCCGGATCGGTCGCGGGGGAGGCGCACGGTGGCGAAGAGCGAGCCGTCGGAGTTCAACACGGTGAGCGTCGAGCCTCCGAGCAGCTCGAACAAGCCGGCGTCCCTCGGGAATGAATGCGGGCTCGGCTGAACGCGCCGAAGCTCGCCGTCGCGGGACATGAGCAAGGTCGTGCCGCCCGCCGTGATCGTCAACGGCGCCGGAAGGAGCGGGCGCGCCGCGTCGGCCTCGCCGGCGCCCGACGCGAAGCCCAGCGTTCCGAGCGCGGCCAGCGCCGCGGCGACGAGGCATGCCCTGAGCGCGCGCACGTCACGTGTACGGTGCACCAACCGCGGGAGGTCCTGCGGGAGCTCCAATCCATCCGTGAGGAGGCGAACACGTAATGGTGAAACTGACCCTCGTCGGCGGGCCCACGGCTCTGGTCGAGTACGCCGGATTGCGCTGGCTCACCGACCCCGCGCTGTCGCCGCCGGGCGAATACGAGGGCGGCCTGGTCAAGACGACTGGACCGGCGACCGAACCAGGCACCTTCGGCCCTATCGACGTCGTGCTCTTGTCCCACGAGCACCACGCGGACAATCTCGACCCGGCCGGGCGCGAGTTCCTGCCCGCCGCGGGACGCGTCCTGACGACGGTCCAGGGAGCCGAGCATCTGGGCGGCAATGCAGTCGGGCTCGAGCCGTGGTCGTCGGTCGAAGTGGAGCGTCCCGGCGGCGGTTCGGTGCGCATCACCGCCGTTCCGGCGCAGCATGGCCCCGACGGGACCGACGATGTCACCGGGCCGGTGATCGGCTTCGTGCTCGAGGCGGACGGAGAGGACAGCGTGTACGTGTCGGGCGACAACGCGTCGCTTGACGTCGTGCGCGCGATCGCCGACCGCGTCGGGCACCTCGACGTCGCGATCCTGTTCGCTGGCGCGGTCCAGCTGTCGAACCGCTTCGGTGGCGCCTACCTGACGCTATCGAGCGATCGGGCGGCCGAGGCGACCAAGCTCCTCGGCGTGAGGGCCACTCTCCCGGTTCACTTCGAGGGCTGGACGCACTTCACTCAGGGCGCGGGCGCGCTCCGCGCCGCATTCGCCGGCAACGGGATCACGGACAAGCTCGTGCTCGCCGAGCGTGGGGAGACGGTCACGGCTTGAACTCGGGCTCGTCGGCGAGCGGGGGATCGCGCCGCGCGACCGGCGTGGCGCTGACGATCGAGGTGGTCGTCTCGCCGTAGAGCAGAAAGCGGTCGAGGACGCTCGGGAGCTCCTCGATCGAGCGCAGGTGGAGCTTCACGTAGAAGCAGTCCTCGCCCGTGATCCGAAGGCATTCCTCGACCTGCGGGATCTCGGCCGCGAGTTCGGCCACCTTGCTCAGCTGGCGCACCGCCGGCTTGACCCGAACGATCGCCGTGAGCGAGTAGCCGAGCGCGCGCGGGTCGATCTCGGCGCGGTAGCCGGTGATCACGCCGGTCTCCTCGAGGCGCCGCACGCGCTCGGTCACGGCCGGAGCGCTGAGGTTCGTCCGCCGGCCGAGCTCCGCGAAGGAAATGCGCCCATCACGGGCCAGTTCGCCAATGATTCGCCGGTCGGTCTCGTCGAGCACGATGTCTTTCATAGGTGGACAGATGCTAATGCCTTCGATTGCCCATGTGCGCGGGCGGCGGGCCGGAGCAGAATCGGGCGGGTGCGCTCACGGACCGTTCCGCCCCAGGCCTACTTCGCGGGGAGCGCCATGTTCCACTACCTGGGGCCGGCGTTCGCGGTGCTGCTCTTTGCCCGGGTGGCGCCGGCCGGAGTGGCGTGGCTGCGGATCGTCAGCGCGGCGATCGTATTCGCGGTCTGGCGGCGGCCGTGGCGGACGCTCCGGGGCGCCGACCGCGCCACTGTGCGTTTGGTGATCGCGCTCGGGGTGGTCCTGGCGGTCATGAACGTCTGCTTCTACGAGGCCATCGCGCGGCTCCCGCTCGGGACGGTTTCCGCGATCGAGTTCCTTCCGGTGATCCTGCTCGCCGCGCTCGGCCTTCGCTCGGCCCGGAACGGCGTCGCGCTGGCGCTCGCGGTGGCCGGGGTGTACGTGCTCACGCGGATCCAGCTACGCGGCATCGCGCTCGGCTTCGGCTTCGCCTTCGCCAACGCGGCGCTGTTCGCGCTCTACATCGTGCTCGCGCACCGCATCTCACGGACTCC
>DATBYI010000019.1:0-14185 GCA_036513815.1 Solirubrobacteraceae bacterium | reverse complement strand
CCCCAGAACGGAGGATTCGTCCTCGCCGGCCTCGATCAAGGCTGGCCCGATCCGACCTTCACCGCGCAGTCGGACGCCGTCGCCTTCCTGCGGTTGAGCAAGCAGCGTTCGAGCCAGCTGATCGACACGCTCGTACTCCGGGGGTACCTCGAGCGCCGGATCGATCCCGAGGACCGCCGTCGGATGGGGATCCGCCTGACCGAGCGCGGACACGCCGCCGCGGCCGCGATTCAGACCGCTGTCGACGGGATCGACGCCCAGCTCGCCGAGCGACTCAGCGCCGAGGAGCTGCACGGCCTGCGTGCCGGGCTGGCCGCTCTGGCCGAGATCCGCGAGGAGGGGGACGCCGAGGATGTCTGAGCTGACGCTCGAGTCGCGCTGGAGCGGACGCGGATCCTCGGCGCGTTGGCGCGCCGCCGTCGGCGAGCCCGCGTGGGCGCGCCCGACGCTCCTCGTCCTGACCGCGATCGCCGGTCTCGCCTATGCGTGGAACGCCACCGGCAACCTCGAGGTCTACTACGCCGCCGCCGTCCGCAGCATGTCGATGAGCTGGCACAACTTCTTCTTGGGGGCGTTCGATCCGGCGGGGACGGTCACGCTCGACAAGCTCCCCGGCGCGTTCTGGCTCCAGGCGCTCTCGGTCCGCGTGTTCGGCGTCCACGCCTGGGCCCTCGTCGCCCCGCAGGTCGTGGAGGGCATGGCCAGCGTGCTCGTCCTGTACCGCGCCGTGCGCCGGCTCGCCGGGCCGTTGGCCGGGATCCTCGCCGCCGGAGTGTTTGTGCTCTCACCGGCCACGACGGCGCTCAACCGGGGAAACATCTCCGACACGCTGATGATCCTGCTGGTGCTGCTGGCGGCCGACGCGACGATCCGCGCCGCGCTCTCCGGACGGCTTCGCAGCCTGATCTGGGCCGGGGTGCTCGTGGGGTTCGCGTTCCAGGCCAAGATGATCGAGGCGTGGCTCGTGCTCCCGGCGCTCGCCCTCGCCTACGCCGTGACCGCCGCTGGGAGCTGGCCGCGCCGCGTCAGCCGTCTCGCCGTCGCCGGGCTCGTCACGGTCGCGGTCTCACTCAGCTGGATGGTCGTCGTGTCCCTCTGGCCGGCCAGGAGCCGTCCCTACGTCGACGGCAGCACGTCCAACTCGATCTTTCACCAGGTGTTCGTCTACAACGGCTTCGGCCGGCTCGATCAGCTTTCGCCCAACCAGCTGCTGACCAAGGCCATCGGCCTGAGTTTCGCCTCGCCGGCGCCCGGGTGGGACCGGCTCCTCACCGGTGCGCTCGGACGCGACACGGGCTGGCTGATCCCGGCCGCGCTGATCGCGCTCGTCGGCTGCCTCGTAGCCGGACGCGGCGAGGACGGGCGGCTGCGCGCGTCGAGCGCCCTGTGGGGGACCTGGCTGATCGTCCTGCTCGTCGTGTTCAGCGCGAGCTCGACGATCAACCCCTACTACACGGCCGCACTCACGCCCCCGATCGCCGCGCTGCTCGGAACGGGCGCCGCGCTGGCGTGGGAGCGCCGCGCCGATGCCCACGCGCGGCTCGCCGTCGTGGTCGCGGTGCTGGCCAGCGCCGCGTACGCCGTCTGGCTGCTGCCCGACACGGGGGTCGGGGTCGTCACGGTCCTGCCGGAGATCGAGATCGCGCTCGCCGTGGTGGCAGCGGCGCTCCTCGTGATCGTCGCGCGTACGCCCAGAGCCGGCGCGATCGGGCTCGCCGCGGCCGCGGTCCTCGCCGTCCCGGCGGTCGCCTCCGCCTCGATCGTGAGCAACTCGCTGGGGCCGTTCGACACTCCGTTCGAGTCGGCGGCGGCGTCTGGGTTCGCTCGCGCCCTGGGAGGGGTCGCAACGCACACCGAAGCGCTGCTTCCTGCGCTCGAGCGCGCCAAGGGGCTTCAGCCGGATCTGATGGCGACCGAGACGTCGGCCGTCGCTGCCCCGTTCATCTACGACTCGGGGCAGGAGGTCGTGCCGATCGGCGGCTTCACGGGGACGATCCCGCAGCCGTCGCTCGCCAGCCTGAGGGCGATGATCGCGCGCGGTGACTTCCACCTGGTGATCCAGTCGCCCAACGTCACCGATCCGCGCCTGCGATGGGTCGCCGAGAACTGCTTCCCGCTGCCCATGGGCTCGGGCGCGCCGAACGGGCTCCGCTTCGCCGTCTACTACTGCGGACGCCCAACCCTCTGAGCGACCGCCGAGCGGGCGTGGCCGAGCTCAGCCGGCCGGCGGCTCGGGAGCGAGTCGCTTGGTCAGCCGCACCATGCTGCCCTGGAGGCGCTCGACGCGCGCGGCCACGATGTCGGCCAGGACGTGCATGAAGCGGAGCTCGGGCTCGCCCAGATCGGCGCGCGGCTCGTTGCTCGCGCAGCAGAGCGACCCGTGCACCCGGCCGTCGGAGAGTGTCACCGGAACGCCGATGTAGGAGCCGATGTTGCGAATCACCGTCATCTTCCGGAGCGCCGGCTCGGTGCTCGTGTCCGGGACGATGTTGGGGATCTCACCCTTCAGCATCCGTGCGCAGTAGGTCTGGCCCACCGGGATCACCGCCCCCTCCACGAGGGCCGTGGCGTTGGTCGTTCCGACCATGGCCTCGATCGTCTGCTCGCGCGAGTCCACCGTGGCGATGTACGCCGCGTCCATGCCGAGGCGTTCGCGCGCGGCGCCGAGGGCCTGTTCGATCAGATCGCTCTCCCGCGCGGCTCTGATCCGCCGGATCGCCTCGGTGTATTCGGTCGGCATCGTCACCTGCGCGGTCAGGCGAGCCATATCTCCGCGTGCCTGCTCGATGCGGGCCGCGACGATGCCGGACAGGACCTCCATGAAGCGGAGCTCGTCGGGTTGCATCCCGGGCCTCGTCTCCCGGCTCACGCAGCAAAGGGTGCCGTGAACCCGCCCGTCTGACAGCTTGACCGGTACTCCCACATAGGCGTGGAACTCGCGCGCCGCGTCGAGATGGCTGATCGCCGGCTCGGCGCTCGTGTCCGGGACCATCTTGGGAATCTCACCGTCGAGCATCCGCATGCAGAACGTCTGCTCGACCGGGAAGACCGTTCCCACGTACCGGTCGACCGTGTCCTGATCCTCGCTCACGATCGCGTGGATCGTCTGGTGTCGCGAGTCGATCGTCGTTATGTACGAAGCGTCCATCCCGAGGCGGTCGCGGGCCGCGGCCAGGGCCTGCTCGATCGCGTCGCTCTCCCGAGCCGCCTCGAGCTTGCGCACCAGCTCCGCGTACTCGGCACGCTCGCCGTCTGTCCCGGTCGGCCCCACGGAGCGATTCAACCAGACCGGAGCCCGCGGATGGGACTGATTTCCCGCCACCGCGGACCCGTGCAAGAGCTAATGCATAGGCAGAGTTCCGCGCCGAATCGGCCATAGTTCGGCCCACTGATGAACCGACCTTCACGCTGGAGGAGGAGGCTGGGCGCCTCCGCCCTGTTCGTCGTCGCCGTGGTCCTCGTGGCCGGGGTGAGCGCGCTCGTGGTCAGGTTCGCACCGCCCTGGTTGGTCTCCACCCGCGGCCTGACCGGCGCGGCGCGCCTGCAGGAGCTCAGCCGCGTGCGGGTCGCGCTGCTCGTGCTCGTCATCGGCGCGCTCGCCGCGGCGGTGTCGCTGTACCTGTTCCGGAGCGCCGTCCGCGAGCGACGGGATGAGAATCGCGAGCGCGAATTGACCGAGCGCTTCATGCGCGCGGTCGACCAAATCGGCCATCCCGCGCTCGACGTACGGCTCGGCGGGATCTATTCGCTCGAGCGCTTGGCCCAGGAGTCCCCGGAGAACCACGGGCCGATCATCGAGATCCTCGCCGCCTTCGTCCGCGAACACGCCCCGTGGCCGGCGCGCAACGGAAACGGGCGCCGGCGACCGTCCACCGACGTGCAGGCCGCCGTGACGATCCTCGGCCGACGGGTGGTCGAACAGGACACGGGCGCGCCCATCAGCCTGACCTACACCGCCCTGGCCGGGGCCACCCTGACCGGCGCACACCTCGAGCGCGCGCTGCTGAGCGGGTCCAACCTCGAGGGCGCCGATCTCTTCAAGGCCCGCCTGAACGCGGCGGACTTGGAGGGGGCCAACCTGCGCAACGCCGGGCTGCTGCTGGCGAACCTGCAGGACACGGTGTTGTGGGGAGCGAACGTCGAGGGCGCGCGCCTCTACGGGGCGAGCCTCGAGGGGGCCGCCCTCAAGGGCGCGAACCTGCGCGGCGCCGGTTTGACCGGCGCCAACCTGAAGGACGCGGGACTCCACAGCGCCGATCTGAGCGGCGCGGATCTGACCGGCGCGAACCTCGAAGGCGCCGGCCTGGAGGGCGCGAACCTCGAAGGCTCAAACCTACAGGGGGCGAACCTGCGCGGAGCCGTGCTCCTCAACGTGCTTTACGACGACGCGACGATCTGGCCCAACGGGCTCGATCCCAGCGCGCAGGGCGCGGTCCGCCGGGCCTGGCCGCAGGAGGCGGCGGCGAGCGAGCCCACCCCGGCGTGGACCGAGGCGGTGCGCTCAGCGGCCGAGGCCAGTGCGGCGTGGACCGAGTCCGCGGCGGCGTGGAGCGGCTACGCCGCGACGCCGGGCGCCGGGCCCGAGCTCGAGTCAGAGCCGGAGCCCACCCCCGAGGAGCCGGGGCCGCCGAGCACCGTCGGCTGGCCGCACGAAGCGCACAGCGCGTCTCCCCCTCCTCCCGCGCCCGGATGGCCGCACGAGACCCAGCCGGTGCCCCAGACTTACGCGGGGTGGATTCCCGCGGCGGGTGAGCCCTCCTCCCCGCCGGCACCGACGACGGGCGCCGACGAAACCGCGCCGGGTTACGACGATCCGTCGCCGTCGCCGTCGCCGTCGCCCGAAGCCCCCGAGCGCTCCGACGCGACGTGGGCCGACAACGGCGAGGACGAGCCCGACTGGCGGGGCTCGGAGTAGCAGCGCCCGACAGGTCCGAAAGCGCCTGTTAACGTCGCTGGGCGATGTCCGCGTTAGCACCTTTTGCCAACGAGCCGGTGCTCGAGCTGCGCCGCGCGCCCGTCCGCGCCCAGCTCGAGGACGCGATGAAACGCCTGGAGCCGACCCTGCCGGTCCGCGCTGCGGTGATGATCGGCACCGGGGAGCGCACCGGCGCCGAGTTGCTCTCGACGGATCCCGGCAACCCCGAGCGCGTCGTCGCGCTCGCCACGCACGCCGGCGAGGCCGACGTCCAAGACGCCGTGGCCGAGGCCGAGCGGGGATTCCGGGCGTGGCGCGCGGTCAGTGCGGAGGAACGGGCGGCCGCTCTGGTCCGAGCCGCGGCCTGGCTGCGCGAGCGCCGGCTCGAGCTCGCCGCGCTCGAGGTGCGCGAGTGCGCCAAGCCCTGGCCCGAGGCGGACGCCGACGTCTGCGAGGCGATCGACTTCCTCGAGTACTACGCGCGCGGCGCGATCGAGCTCGAGGTGGGCCCGGCGCTGCTCCAGGTACCCGGCGAGCGCAACGAGATGCGCTACGCCCCGCGGGGGGTAGCGGCGGTCATCGCGCCCTGGAACTTCCCGCTCGCCATCCCCTGCGGCATGACGGCGGGCGCGCTCGCCACCGGCAACGCGGTGGTCCTGAAGCCGGCCGAGCAATCACCCGGGTGCGCCGTGATGCTCGTCCGCGCGCTGCGGGCGGGAGGCGTCCCGCCTTCGGCGATCTCGCTGCTGCCCGGCGAGGGCGACGTCGGCGCGGCGCTCGTGGCCCATCCCCGGGTGCACACGATCGCGTTCACCGGGTCGATGCCGGTCGGCGTGGAGATCTCTCGGGCGGCGGCCGAGGTCCGCCCCGGACAGCGCCATCTCAAGCGCGTCGTTTCCGAGCTCGGCGGCAAGAACTGTGTGATCGTGGACTCCGATGCCGACCTCGACGAAGCCGTCCCGGGCATCGTCTCGTCGGCCTTCGTCTACGCCGGCCAGAAGTGCTCGGCCGCGGCCCGGGTCCTCGTTCACGAGGCGATCGCCGACCAGCTCATAGAACGCGTTGCAGGGGCGGTTCGGGTCCTCGTCGTGGGCCAGGCCGATGCGCTCGGCACCGACGTGCCGCCGGTGATCGAGCGCAGCGCCAAAGAGCGCGTGGATCGCTACGCCGTCCTGGCCGCCGAGCAGGGCCGGATCGCCGCCCGCGTCGAGGATGTGCCCGACCACGGCTGGTTCTGCCCTCCGACCCTCGCGGTGGACCTGCCTCCCGACTCGCCGGTCCTCAACGAGGAGATCTTCGGCCCGCTGCTCGCCATCAACCGCGTTTCCGGTATGGAGGAGGCCTGCGACGTCGTCGACGCGCTTCCGTACGCGCTGACGGGGGGCCTGTTCGCCCGCGACCCCGCCATCGTCCGCTACGTCCGGCAGCGCTCGCCCGTCGGCAACCTGTACGTCAACCGCGGGATCACCGGTGCGATGGTCGCCCGCCAGCCGTTCGGGGGAAACCGGCTGTCCGGCACGGGCAGCAAGGCCGGCGGCCCGGACTACCTGCGCCAGTTCGTCGAGCCGCACGTGGTCACCGAGAACACGATGCGCCACGGCCTCGTCGTCTGAGCAAATCCCGGGCAGACCGCCAAAGAATCCAATTTTCCCCCTCCAAAGCCGTTGTTTTCGGCGGTAGGCTTGATTTGCTCACCTCAGCGGTCGATGATCGCCAGGAGATGCCGTTGCCGTCTTCAATCGCGTGGAAGTTGGTCCTTGTCGTCGTGCTCGTCGGCGCGATCCTCGTGAGCGCGTGCGCTCGCGCCCCGCGCCGGCCGCTTCCTCGCGTCGAGCTGCGCCGCCTCGTGCTCGCCGCGCTCACGCTGTACGGCGTCGGCGTGTTCGCGTCGCTGACCCACCACCCGCTGCTGGCCGGCGTCGTGTACGTGTCCGGCATCGCGGCGTGCGCCTTCGCGGCCTGGCTGTCGCGCGGCGTCGATCCCGAGGACCCGCCCGACGACGGCGGCCAAGATCCGCCAAGTCAGGAACCCCCGCCGCGTGACCCGGACGGCCTGCCGGCCTTCGACTGGGGCGCGTTTGAGCGGCAGTTCCGCGCGTACTCGAACCGCCGGCGCGAGCCGGCCGGGGCCGGCCGCTAGCCGAGCAACAGCGCGTGCAGCCGTGGATCCCCGGACAGCTCGGGGTGAAACGACACGGCGAGGACGTTGCCCTGCCGGATGGCCACCGGGTGCTCCTCCACCCGCCCCAGGACCTCGACCTCGGGACCGTGCTCGGCGACCCAGGGGGCGCGGATGAACACGGCGTGCATCGGGCCGCCGGCGATGCCGGCGACGTCGATGTCGGCCTCGAAGGACCGGACCTGGCGGCCGAAGGCGTTGCGCTCGGTGCGGACGTCGAGCACGCCGAGGTGGTCGCGATCGAGCATGATCATCCCGGCGCAGGTGCCGAGGACAGGCGTGCCGGAGCGGGCGAGCGCGCGCAGCGGCTCGGCCAGCCCCTCGCGCTCGATCCCGAGCGTCATCACGGTCGACTCGCCACCCGGGATGATCAGCGCGTCGAGGCCGTCGAGATCGGCGGGGGTTCGCACCTCACGGGGCTCGGCGCCCAGCGAGCGCACGACCTTGGCATGGGCCTCGAAGTCGCCCTGGAGCGCGAGGATGCCGACCAGCCTGGGCCGGTCCGGCGCTCTGCCGTTCGACGCTTCCGGCGGTGTCACGGGGGGCGCTACCAGCCGCGCGGAGCGAGCAGTTGCTCGGCCTCGAGCTTGGAGCTCTCGAGGCTCACCATCGGCTGTCCGAGGCCGGTCGAGGCGGCCGCGATCCGGGCCGGGTCCTGGTAGTGCGTCGTCGCCTCGACGATCGCGCGGGCCCGGCGCTCGGGGTCTTCGGACTTGAAGATGCCCGACCCGACGAACACGCCCTCCGCACCCAGCTGCATGACGAGCGCGGCATCGGCCGGCGTGGCGATTCCGCCGGCGCAGAACAGCACGACCGGCAGGCGCCCGTCGGCGGCGATCTGCCGCACAAGGTGCAGCGGGGACTGAAGTTCCTTGGCGGCGGTGGCGAGCTCGGCGTCGTCGAGCGTCGTCAGGCGCCGGATCTCGGAGCGGATCTTGCGCAGGTGGGTGACGGCGTTGACGATGTCGCCGGTCCCGGCCTCGCCCTTGGAGCGGATCATCGCGGCCCCCTCGCCGATCCGCCTGAGCGCCTCACCGAGATTGGTGGCGCCGCACACGAACGGGACGCTGAACGCCCACTTGTCGATGTGATTGGCCTCGTCGGCCGGGGTCAGCACCTCGGACTCGTCGATGTAGTCGACCTCGAGCGCCTCGAGCACCTGCGCCTCGACGAAGTGGCCGATGCGCGCCTTGGCCATGACCGGGATCGTGACCGCGTCCTGGATCCCCTGGACCATGGCCGGATCCGACATGCGAGCGACGCCGCCGTCGCGGCGGATGTCCGCCGGGACCCGCTCGAGCGCCATCACCGCGGCGGCGCCGGCGTCCTCGGCGATCTTCGCCTGGTCGGCGGTGACCACGTCCATGATCACGCCGCCCTTGAGCATCTCGGCCAGGCCGGCCTTGACCGTGAACGTCGCCTCGTCCCGCGGGGACTGAGAATTCTCGTCCATCCGGGGTGAGTTTAGCCGGGCGATAGCTTTCCCCACCATGTCCGCCGAGCCAGTGTTCGAGTCCGTCGATGGACGATTCGTCGCGACGTTGGCCTCCCGCGGCCCTTGGGATCCGGGCGCCCAGCACGGTGGCGCGCCGGCCGCCCTGCTAATGCGGGCGTTCGAGCAGCTTCCTTCCGTGGACGGGCTGGGTATCGCACGCGTGACCTATGAGCTGCTGCGCCCGGCCCCGACCGGCCCGGTCGAGATCCGCGCCGAGATAGTCCGGCCGGGTGGCCGCGTCCAGCTGCTCGAGGGGGCCATGGTGGCCGACGGCGTCGAGGTCGTGCGGGCGCGGGCGCTCCGGGTGCGGCGCGCCCAGGCCGAGCCCGTGGCGCCACCGCAGCCCCCGGTGCCGCCGGGACCCGAGCATGGCCAGCCGGCCGAGATACACCCTCCCTTCCGGCCCATGTTCGCCCTCGACGCGGTCGAGATCCGGTTCGTCTCCGGGAGCTGGGGACGCGGCCCCTGCACGGCGTGGTTCCGCCTGATTCGCCCGCTCGTGGGTGACGAGCCGCCGACGCCGCTCCAGCAGCTGGCGGCGGCCGGCGACTTCGGCAACGGGATCAGCGCCTCGCTCTCCTGGGACGAGTACCTCTACATCAACCCCGATCTCACGCTCTACGTGGAGCGCGAGCCGGTCGGCGAGTGGATCTGCCTGGACTCGCAGACCCGGATCGCGGACGGCGGGATCGGGATGGCCGAGAGCGTGTTGTACGACGAGCGCGGCCGCGTGGGCCGCGCCACCCAGGCGCTTCTCGTGGCGCCCCGCTGACCGGCCCGATGGCCGCCGAGCCAGTCTTCGAGGTCGTTGACGGAGGATTCGCGGCAACCGAGTTGGCCAGCGGTCCGTGGGACCCGGGCGCGCAGATTGGCGGCGCGCCGGCGGCGTTGCTCGCGCGGGCGTTCGAGCGCGTCCCGGCGCCCGAGGGACTGGTCCTGGCCCGCCTGACCTACGACTTCATCCGGCCGGCGCCGATCGGACGGGTCGAGATCGTCGCCAACGTCGTTCGCCCCGGACGCCGGGTCCAGTTCATCGACGGCGCGATGCTGTCGGACGGGGTCGAGGTCGTCCGCGCCCGGGCCGTCAGGGTGCTGGCGGCCGACCCCGGCCCGATGCACGCCGAGGAGACCGCGCCGCCGGGCCCGGACGCGGGCCGGACGGGGCCGCTACCGGGCCTTCATCGTCCGCGGTTCGCCACCGACGCGGTCGAGGTCCGCTTCATCGCGGGTGCCTTCGGCGGCGGCCCCGCCACCGCCTGGTTTCGGCTCATCCGTCCTCTGGTGACCGCCGAGGAGCCGACGCCGCTCCAGCGTCTGGCCGCCGCGGCCGACTTCGGCGCCGGCCTGAGCTCGACCCTCCCCCGTGAGCGCTACCTGTTCATCAACACCGACCTGACGCTCTACGTGGAGCGCGAGCCGGTCGGCGAGTGGATCTGCCTCGACTCGCAGACGCGGATCGCGTCCGGCGGGGTCGGGGTGACCGAAAGCGTGCTGTACGACCTGCGCGGCCGCGTGGGCCGCGCGACCCAAGCGCTGCTGATCGCTCCCCGCTGAGGATGCGGGTGTCTTTTCCGGGCAATATCGCCGGAAAAGACACCCGCAACCTTGGGGTTAGCCGGAACGACCGTTCTCTTGCGTCCCGTCGCGGAGGTAGGACAGCAGCCCACCCGCCACGAGAATCTCGCGCTCGTGCTCGGAGAAGTCGTGGCTCAGGGTCAAGTCGTCCCCGGTGTCCTCGATCTTCGCCGTGATCGTCTCGGAGCCGCTCTCGAGCTCTTCCTTCAGCTTGGGCAGCGACCACTTCTGGCCCACCTCGGCCTTGTCGTAATCCGCCGGATCCGAGAACGTGAGCGCCACGATCCCCTGGGCGATCAGGTTCCGCCGGTGAATGCGCGCGAACGACTTGGCGATCACCGCTTTTACTCCCAGGTGCAGCGGCGCAAGCGCCGCGTGCTCGCGCGATGAGCCCTGGCCGTAGTTGTCCCCGGCGACGATGAATCCGCTCCCCCACTCCTTCAGCCGCTTGCGGAACTCGGGATCGCGGTGGCGCAGCGTGAACTCCGCGATGGCGGGAACGTTCGACCGGTAGGCCATGACCTCGACGCCGTCGGGGGCGAGGTCGCCGGTCGAGACGTCATCGGGTTGCACGGTTGCCACGCACGCCTCGAGTGATTCCCCGAGCGGCGTGTGCTCGGGCGGGCGCTTGATGTTCGGCCCGCGCGGGATCTCGATCCGCTCCGCCTCCTCGGCCTCGGCCGGCGCGAAGATGTGTACGTCGTCGACGTAGGGACGGAGCTCGGGCATGGGCAGCAGCTCCGGCGCGTCGCCGTACTCGCGTGGGTCCTCGATCTTGCCCGTCAGCAGCGAAACCGCGGCGACGGCCGGTGAGCACAGGAACACCGAGTCCTCCGGCGTCCCAGAGCGTCCCGGGAAGTTCCGGTTGAAGGTGCGCAGCGAGTTCGAGTCCGACGGTGGCGCCTGGCCCATCCCGACGCACGGGCCGCACACCGGCTCGAGCATGCGCACGCCCCCGTCCGACAGCTGACGGTAGACGCCGGACTCCGCGATCGCGGCGAGGATCTGGCGTGAGCCCGGAGTAGCGGTGGCGGTGATCGAGGGATGGACGATCTGGCCGTCGCGATCGGCCAGGATCGCGCCCGGCAGCGCGAGGTCGTTGTAGCCCGAGTTGACCGACGACCCGATGCAGACCTGCGCGATCTCCGTGCCGACGAGCTCCTCGATCGGCACGACGTTGTCGGGATTGTGCGGCTTGGCCACGAGTGGGCCCAGCTCGTCGAGGTCGATCTCGATCCGGTCGTCGTACTCGGCGCCGTCGTCGGGGCCGACCTCGATGAAGTCGTCCTCGCGGTCCTGGCGTTTCAGCCATTCCCTCGTATTGGCGTCGGGCGGGAACACCGCCGCGGTGGCGCCCAGCTCGGCCATCATGTTGGCGATCGTCGCCCGCTCAGGAATGCTGAGGTCACTCGTCCCGGGGCCGGTGAACTCGAAAACCTTGTTCTTGCCGCCGCTCGCGCTGCGCTGGCGCAGGAGCTCGAGGATGATGTCCTTCGCCTGCACCCACGGCCGGCTCAGCTCGCCACCCAGCTGGACCTCGACCACTTCCGGACAGGCAATCTCGTAGGGGTGGCCACCCAGCACGACCGCCACATCGAGCCCGCCGGCTCCGATCGCGATCATGCCCAGGCACCCGCCCTGAACCGTGTGAGAGTCGGCGCCGAGCATCGTCTGCCCCGGTTTGCCGAAGCGCTCCATGTGGATGTAGTGGCTGATCCCGTTGCCCGGGCGCGAGAAGTGCAGCCCGTACTTGCGGGCCAGCGCCTGAAGCATGCGATGGTCGTCGGGGTTCTTGTAGTCGAGCTGGACCACGTTGTGGTCGATGTACTGGACCGCCCGCTCGACTTTCACGCGCGGCTCGCCCAGCTCCTCGAACTGCATCAGCGCCATCGTCCCGGTGGCGTCCTGGAGCAACGCCTGATCCATGCGGATCGAGATCGGCCGGCCCGGCTTCAGCTCTCCATCGACGAGGTGTTCTTTGAGGATCTGGCGGGTCAGGTTGTCGGGCACCGGGCCTGCTCCTTTCGCGACGGCGTCACGATCGGAACCTACCCTTCGCCTCCGCCACTATGCGCCGGTCGGCCGTCGCGGTGGCGGCGGCGTAAGCGATCGGACCCTCACGGCGCTCGACCCGGGCCTGCACCTCGAGGTAGGCGCCGACCGGCGCGTGGGCAGCGAGCGAGACCTCGAAGGACTGCGCCCGCGCGCCAAGCCCACAGGCGAGCGCCATGGCCTCGCACAGCGCCGCACTCACTACGCCTTCGTGCGCATTGCCACGATCGGGCCCCTGGTGATCCTGCTTGACGAAACAGCGCCCCGCCACCGCGTCCGGACCGACCTCATCGACCTTGAGCAGCAATCCGAACAGGTTGGTGCGGCCGCACCCGAAGCACAGCTCGTGGTGCACGAACGGACTTGGATGCCGCCCAGCCGCCCCCGCCACTGCGCCGCTACTTGAGCCGGAACGCCTTGATCCGGACGTCGTACTGCTGCGCGTCGCGCGAGTAGACGCCGTAGGCGAGGGCCTGGATCAGCGAGAGCAGCGCGGTGTGCGAGCGGACGAACGCCGGCGTGTTCGACGAGTAGTAGAGCCGGATCCGGGCCAGCCGCGCCACCTCGGACAGGGTCGCGTCGGTGATGGCCATGGTCGGCGCCTTGCGGTGGCGCGCGAGCTTCATCGTCCGCGTGATCAGCGGGTGGGGCCGGCCGGCGGACAGTCCGATGACGAGCGTCTGCTCGTCGATCCGGCTGAGACGGCCGAGCGCCTCCTGCGACGGGCTGGCGACGATCTCGGCCCGGAGGTCGAGCAGCATCAGCAGATGGCGCAGGTAGCTGGCGAAGAAGGCCATCTGGTCGGTGCCGGCGATCAGGACCTTGCCGGCGGAGACGATCGCGTCGATCGCCGCCTCGACGTCGCTGCGCGAGAGCTTGTGCGCGGTGTCCTCGACGTTCACGTGGTCGGCGGCGAGCGCCGCCTCGAACTCCGTGTGGTCGAGCGAGAAGAGCGGTGTGACGGCCGTCGCCGCGGCGGCGGCCGGTCCGTGCGGCTGGCGGCGATACTCGTCGCGGGCGGCCTGTTGGAGCTCGGGGAAGCCTTCGAAGCCGAGGGCCTGGGAGAAGCGCACGACCGTGCTCGACGACGTGTTGGCGCGGCGGGCCAGCTCCTCGGCGGTTTGGAAGGCCGCCTCGTCCAGGTGATCGACGATGTACTGGGCCACGTCCTTCTGCGAGCGCGAGAACTCGTCGAAGCGGGCGCGGATGTAGGCGGAGAGGACCTGGTGGCCGTTGGTCGGCGCCGTCGGTGTGGGAGTGGTGACTGACTGCTTCATCGGCAGCCGTCTGATTCGACGCCCGCCGCTGGCGTCCTTCACGCCATCTTTCGGCGCGCTGCCTCGCAGGCCCTACGCCACCGGACCGACGGGGGTTATGTGCCCCGCTGCTGGCGCTCCTGATTCTGCTTGCGCTCGGCCAGTACCTGGGCGACGAGGTAGACGACCAGGATGTTGGCAATCACGCCGATCCCCCCGAACGTAAGTAGCAGGGCGATCGTCGTGCCGAGCGCGCTTGGGCTCTGACCCAGGAAGCCTGCGAGGACGAACATCGCTCCCGGAAGCCTACCGGACGCCCATCCCGTAAGGCCCCGCCGGAGTGGGTCCGAGTGCTAGCGTCGCGCCCGATCGTGGCGTCGATCGCGGCCCTGTAGCTCAGTCGGTAGAGCAGCGGACTCATAATCCGTGGCGCCCAGGTTCGAGTCCTGGCAGGGCCATGGCGAGGAGAGGCGAACCGGGCGGCGCTCGCGTTCACGCTCGCGGGCGACTCGCCGGCGGCTCATCGTGAACCGAGGCCGGTGGGGTCCGCGCAGGCGCCACGCGCCCTGCATGGCATCGGGTAGCGGAAGGCCGCCGAGTGGGCGATCGGGCGGGCCTGGGTCGTCGTTCGGCCCGGGGCCGCCACCAGAGTCGTCGGATGGACCCGGGTCCGAACCGGGCCCGCGGAAGAGCAGTAGCGGCGCGAGCGCGAC